>NZ_JAOWHW010000148.1:0-66946 GCF_030332425.1 Citrobacter sp. Cpo142 | reverse complement strand
CCGGATAAGGCGCTTGCGCCGCATCCGGCTACGGTTGTGCCTGATGGCACTGCGCTTATCAGCGCCTACGAAACTACAGACCAGGCATAAAGCTTGTAGGCCGGATAAGGCGCTTGCGCCGCATCCGGCTACGGTTGTGCCTGATGGCACTGCGCTTATCAGCGCCTACGAAACTACAGAATATGCATAAAGCCTGTAGGCCGGATAAGGCGCTTGCGCCGCATCCGGCTACGGTTGTGCCTGATGGCACTGCGCTTATCAGCGCCTACGAAACTACAGAATATGCATAAAGCCTGTAGGCCGGATAAGGCGCTTGCGCCGCATCCGGCGAAACGGATCAGGGCTGCGTCAGTATCCGGCGTTTATCTTCCGGTAACGTGTTCACAGCCTGCTGATAAGAGGCGTCGACCAGATAATAAATCTGTGAATCCGGCAGCGAGCCGTCCAGATACACCGTACTCCAGTGCGCCTTATTGAGATGCCTGCTTGGCCGAACATCGCTATGCTGCTGGCGCAACAGTTCTGCCAGTTCAGGGCTGGTTTTCAGAGACACCGCCGGGCGTTCTTCCACCTCTTTTACCATGGCAAAAAGCACATCTTCGACTTTGATTTGCGTGGCCTTCCAGTCACTGTGAACGCTCTGCTCCGCGCCCGTTTTTGCCATGCAGTATTGCAGCAACTCCGAATTCGTCATCTTTATTCCCCTTACCAGCATATTGCCTCATGAGAACATCTTTTATTCAGTGTGCAGCAAGTCCGCAAAAGGTAAAAGCCAGCAATGTAAATTTGTTTAAAAAAACAGCAATCCGCAGCCAGCGTCCTCAATATTCCGAGTTGACGATCACCTCTTCACCAAACGCACCGGCCTGTGGCAGAGGCTTATAAGTGGAGTTAGAGGCGCGCAAAATGCGAATACCACGAATACCCACGTCGCGAGCGGCAGTGATGTCATTATCGGAGTCACCGTAGAACATGCGGATATTTTTATCCTGCAGCCACTGCGTTTTGGTGTTCTGACCCGGCTTGTCGCCGGCAAAAATGACCGGATTCATATTTCCAGCCGGGATGTGAAAGTTATCAGACAACGTTTTCGACACCGTTTCAGTCTTCGTCTGGCTACGCCCGGTCACGAAAAAGATGCTGTCACCGCGACGCACGTGCATATCAATCAGTTGGCGCGCGACTTCTTTTGGAATACTGAACTCGTCCCAGCCATTGTTCATTTTTTCCCAGAAGGCCGGATTCTTCAGGTAATCCTCACTGTCCGGAGAATACGTTTTTTTACCGCGCCAGAAGCCTGGGCTGGAAAAGAGGACAGTGTCATCGATATCAAACCCGACGGCCATCGGCGGACGTCCGGTCAGGCTGTTTTCAATTTGTGCCACGGAGACCCAGTGAATGGGAGCCTGCTCAGCGAGCTTTGCAACGTTAGTGCCTGGATTGAGCTGAGAGGGAGAAGAAACGAGTGCCTGGGCTGGCTGATTTAGCGTGAACAATAAACAAACGGCACTCAGTGCCAACGTAAACTTGCGCATATTTTTCCCTAAGTAGTCAGTTAGTTATCATTTTTTTATTAACAACTGGTCAAAAAACTATCTGACCTTACCCCTTAGGGGGAGGGAAAGGAAGGATTTTCTCTGGTTTTGTCCTGGAAAAGGAGCACGATCACATTGGAAAACAGGCCTGATGGCGCGACGCTTATCAGGCCTGCAAAGTCGGTTACATGACGGCAGCAAATGCCTTCGCCACGCGCTGCACGTTACCGTGATTCAGCCCGGCCACGCACATACGACCGCTGGCGATCAGGTATACACCGAACTCATCGCGCAGGCGATCGACCTGGGCTACGCTAAGCCCGGTATAGCTGAACATACCGCGCTGTTGCAGCAGGTAGTCAAAATTACGGCCTGGGATCTCCGCATTTAATACGTTAACCAGCTCCTGACGCATCGCCAGAATGCGAGTACGCATCTCTTCAACTTCCGCCAGCCAGTTGGCTTTCAGCACGTCATCACCCAGCACCGCGGCAACTACCTGCGCACCAAAGTTTGGCGGGCTGGAGTAGTTACGACGCACCGTCGCTTTTAGCTGCCCCAGAACACGGCTGGCGGCATCAGCGTCTTCACATACCACAGACAGTCCGCCGACACGCTCACCGTATAAGGAAAAAATCTTCGAGAATGAGTTGCTGACCAGAGCGGGCAATCCGGCGCTGGCGATGGCGCGAATCGCATAGGCGTCTTCTTCCATTCCACCGCCGAAGCCCTGGTAAGCAATGTCCAGGAACGGAATCAGATCGCGTGCTTTCAGGATCTCAATAACGCTATCCCACTGCGCAGGCGTTAAATCCGCCCCTGTCGGGTTATGGCAGCACGGATGTAGCAGCACGATGCTGCGCGCCGGTAGGGTATTCAGCGTTGCCAGCAGGTCGTTGAAACGCACGCCGTTGGTCGTGTCGTCATACCATGGGTAAGTGCTTACTTCGAATCCGGCACCTTCAAAAATCGCGATATGGTTTTCCCAGGTCGGATCGCTGACCCACACACCAGAATCAGGGAAATAACGTTTCAGGAAATCTGCGCCAACCTTTAACGCACCGGAGCCGCCCAGCGTCTGAATGGTTGCGACGCGCTGCTGCTGGAGAACCGGATGTTCTGCGCCAAACAGCAGCGGCGCAATGGTATGGCGATACGTGTTCAGACCTTCCATCGGCAGATACAGCGAAGCACCATGCGGTTTGGCATTAAGTCGAGCTTCCGCTTCCGCCACCGCTCTAAGCTGAGGAATAATACCGTCTTCGTTGTAATACAGGCCGATGCTGAGATTCACTTTGTCGCTACGTGAATCTTCTTTGAAGCGCTCCATGAGCGATAAAATCGGGTCGCCAGCGTAGGCGTCAACTTTTTGAAACACGTGTGGTTCTCCGGGTTTACAGGCAGGGGTTAAGAACACAATAAACCGGAAGTGGGAGAAGATCGAGAGGATGTTGAGAGGAATATTGCCGGAAGGCGGCGTAACCACCTGTCCGGCACATCATGCTGTTAATCGATATACTTCATCGCCACCCTTGAGGTCAGGCGCGTAATAAGTTCGTAAGCACTTACTTTCGTCATTTCAGCAATACGTTCAACGGGCAGGCCCTCGCCCCACAGAATCACCGAATCGCCGGCTTTATCCTGCGCTTCGGGCCCTAAATCGACGCAGATCATATCCATTGCAACGCGACCGACGATCGGCACTTCACGGCCGTTGACCAGTACCGGCGTCCCCGAAGGCGCTGCGCGCGGATAACCATCGCCATAGCCCATCGCTACCACGCCAAGACGCGTGTCGCGCTCGCTCAGCCAGGTTCCCCCATAACCAACCGGCTCGCCCGCTTTGTGCTCACGCACCGCAATCAGACTTGAGGTCAGCGACATTACCGGTTGGCAGCCAAAATCAGCGCCGATGGAGTGATTTTCCAGTGGTGATACGCCATACAGAATCAGCCCCGGACGCGCCCAGTCGAAATGAGACTGCGGCCACAGCAAAATACCACCCGACGCGGCAATCGAACGCTGCCCCGGTTTGCCTTCACAAAAACTGTTGAAGATATCGAGCTGTTTTTCGGTCGCGCCACACTCAGGCTCGTCCGCGCGAGCAAAGTGGCTGACGATATTGACCGGCTGGCGCACGTTTTCACATTGCGTTAAGCGCTGATAAAACGCCTCAGCCTGCTCAGGGCGTACGCCCAGGCGATGCATACCGGTGTCGAGCTTCATCCAGACGGTAACGGGTTCAGCCAGTTTTGCTGCTTCCAGGGCTTCGAGCTGCTCCTGGTTATGGACGGCTGTATGCAGACGCTGCGCGGAAATAGTCGGCAGATCGGAGGCATCAAAAAACCCCTCCAGCAGCAGGATGGGCTGCGTGATCCCTCCCGCTCGCAAGCGCAGGGCTTCTTCAAGACGAGCGACACCAAAAGCGTCCGCATCGGGGAGCGTTCGCGCGGTCTCTAACAGACCATGGCCGTAGGCGTTCGCTTTCACGACCGCAACCAGTTTGCTGGCTGGAGCCAGTTCACGCAGACGTTGCAGGTTGTGTCGCAGAGCGCGGCGGTTAATGACTACAGTTGCCGCTTGCATTTGTATTCCTTAATAAAAGAATCTTCTAAATCATTCGTGTTGCAGGAAGGCGACAAGCCAGAGAATCCCCGGGAGCTTAGTAAACTAAGTGACCGGGGTGAACGGGCGTAGTCAACGCATCTGCTGCATGAAGGATGACGGAGATTTATTCGTCGTCGTATTGTGGGCCCGCATAGTTATCGAAGCGCGACCACTGACCGTTAAACGTCAGGCGCACCGTACCGATCGGGCCGTTACGTTGCTTACCAATAATGATTTCTGCGATCCCTTTCAGATCGCTGTTTTCGTGATAAACCTCATCACGATAGATAAACATGATTAAGTCGGCATCCTGCTCGATGGAGCCGGACTCACGCAGATCCGAGTTGACCGGACGCTTGTCGGCACGTTGTTCCAGAGAGCGGTTAAGCTGCGACAGCGCCACCACCGGCACATGCAGTTCTTTCGCTAACGCTTTCAGCGAGCGGGAGATTTCTGCAATTTCCAGCGTACGGTTGTCGGAGAGCGACGGCACGCGCATCAGCTGCAGGTAGTCGATCATGATAAGTCCGATACCGCCATGTTCACGGGCGATACGACGGGCACGCGAGCGCACTTCCGTAGGCGTCAGGCCGGAGGAGTCATCAATATAGATGTTTCGTTTCTCTAGCAAAATACCCATTGTTCCGGAAATTCGCGCCCAGTCCTCATCATCCAGTTGACCGGTACGGATTTTGGTTTGGTCTACGCGTGAGAGCGAGGCCAGGGAACGCATCATGATCTGTTCTGAGGGCATTTCAAGACTAAAGATAAGAACCGGCTTATCCTGCAACATCGCCGCATTTTCGACGAGGTTCATTGCAAATGTCGTTTTACCCATCGACGGACGCGCGGCGACAATAATTAAGTCTGACGGCTGCAAACCAGCCGTCTTTTTATTGAGGTCGTCATAACCGGTGTTCACTCCGGTGACGCCGTCGTGCGGCTGCTGGAACAGTTGCTCGATACGCGCGACGGTTGCGTCGAGCACATCGGTGATATTTTTCGGGCCTTCGTCTTTATTAGCGCGGCTTTCCGCGATTTTAAAGACACGGGATTCTGCAAGGTCCAACAGATCTTCACTGGAGCGTCCTTGCGGATCAAAACCGGCTTCCGCGATTTCGTTCGCAACTGAAATCATGTCACGAACAACGGCACGTTCGCGGACAATATCCGCATAAGCGCTAATGTTCGCCGCACTTGGCGTGTTTTTAGACAACTCAGCCAGGTAAGCAAAACCGCCGACGCTGTCTAGTTGTCCCTGAACCTCCAGCGACTCTGCCAGCGTGATCAGATCGATGGGTTTTCCCATCTCCTGCAGGCGATGCATTTCCGTGAAGATATGCCGGTGCGGTCGGGTATAAAAATCTTCCGCCACCACACGCTCGGCGACATCGTCCCAACGTTCGTTATCCAGCATTAAACCGCCCAACACCGACTGTTCCGCTTCAATCGAGTGCGGCGGTACTTTCAGCCCGGCGACCTGGGGATCGCGCTCACGAGCATCAGTCTGTTGTTTGTTGAAGGGTTTATTTCCTGCCATAGTGAATGGAGTTACCGAGATAATGATTGGGTCGAAAGATTACCACATTTCTTTTGGAGGAAGCATGGCAACACGTATTGAATTTCACAAGCATGGTGGCCCTGATGTACTCAAGGCGGTGGAGTTTACGCCCGTAGACCCGGCGGAAAACGAAATCCAGGTCGAGAACAAAGCGATTGGGATCAACTATATCGACACCTACATCCGCAGTGGTCTTTATCCACCGCCTTCCCTGCCCAGCGGTCTGGGTACCGAAGCCGCAGGCGTGGTCAGCAAAGTCGGCAGCAAAGTGACACACATTAAAGCTGGCGATCGCGTGGTGTACGCCCAGTCTGCCCTTGGCGCCTACAGCTCAGTGCATAACGTTCCGGCCGATAAAGCCGCCATCCTGCCTAACGCTATCTCGTTTGAACAAGCTGCCGCCTCGTTTCTTAAAGGGCTAACCGTTTTTTATCTGTTACGTAAAACGTATGAAATTCAGCCTGATGAGCCGTTTTTGTTCCATGCGGCTGCGGGCGGCGTCGGCATGATTGCCTGCCAGTGGGCAAAAGCATTGGGTGCGAAGCTGATTGGTACTGTCGGCAGTGCGCAAAAGGCGCAAATTGCGTTGCAGGCTGGCGCATGGCAGGTCATTAACTATCGTGAAGAGAGCATTGTTGAGCGAGTGAAAGAGATAACTGGCGGTAAAAAAGTGCGGGTGGTGTATGACTCGGTAGGGAAAGATACCTGGGAAGCCTCGCTGGATTGTTTACAGCGCCGGGGACTAATGGTCAGCTTTGGTAATGCTTCCGGGCCGGTGACTGGCGTGAACTTAGGCATTCTGAACCAGAAAGGTTCGCTATACGTGACCCGTCCTTCACTCCAGGGGTATGTCACCAATCACCGCGAATTAACCGAGGCCAGCAATGAGCTATTCTCGCTAATTGCCAGTGGAGTGATCAAAGTGGATGTCGCGCCTGGTCAGACGTTCGCACTGCACGATGCACAGCGTGCTCATGAAGTACTGGAAAGCCGGGCCACGCAGGGATCGAGTTTGCTGATTCCGTAACGCCATCATTTTCCCCTAAATAATTCAAGCTCCAGGAAGGCGGCAATGGAATGAATCCCCAGGAGCTTACTGGAGTAAGTGACTGGGGTGAATGAAAGCAGCCAACACACCTGGAGTTTGAATTATGACGGGGAAAGAAAGAATTAGGGCTTCCCGCAGGAAGCCCTTTCTTTTTTTAGTTCGGCTGTATGTAGGGTACAGCTCGATGAATTCGTTAACCTGGCAATAGTGACAGATTTGATAATCAATTCCTATTTGGTTCTAAAGGCAATGTTGCAGGTTGTGACGTACCGCTCAATACCTTAGTAAAACCGGCGGTTATTGCGCTGATACTGTGGGACTTTTGGCGCTTTTATCGCCTTGATAACCCACACCACGGCAACAGCCAGTAGCAGCCAGGGCAACAGTTTAATCATCAAGGCAAATAGTCCGCCCAGAAACATCACTGCGGTGGCTACGACCAATGCGGCCAGAACGCCCAGCAAAGAAACGCCGGTGACCATCAGCATGATAAAAAATCCAATCACAAAAAGTAGTTCCAGCATGGCTCTCTCCCGAAATGAAATTCTCTCCATTGCTTTACAAGAAACATGCCAAAAATAATGCGTTGATTTATAAAGAAAACGCCCCGCGACAAAGCGCAGGGCGTGGTGAAATTAACTAACTTTTGGTGAAAACTTAACGCTTGTCTGCCACCAGCTTCAGCGCGTGCTCCAGAACGTTAATATCTGCCCCGGCTTTATGTGCATTCTCGCTCAGATAGCGACGCCACTGACGGGCCCCAGGGATCCCCTGAAACAGCCCCAACATATGGCGTGTCACATGTCCCAAATAGGTTCCCTTACTCAGTTCACGTTCAATATACGGGTACATGGCACGCACCACGGCGACCGGATCGGTATCTTCGGTGGTAGCTGCAAAAATCTCGCGGTCAACGGACGCCAGAATGCCTGGGTTTTGATAAGCTTCACGCCCCACCATCACGCCATCCATATGTTGCAGATGAATTTTCGCTTCTTCCAACGATTTAATGCCACCGTTGATCGACATCGTCAGATGCGGGAAATCACGCTTTAGCTGATAAACACGGTCATAATCCAGCGGTGGAATTTCGCGGTTTTCTTTCGGGCTTAACCCGGACAGCCAGGCCTTGCGGGCGTGAATGATAAACATCTCACATTCGCCTTTGCCAGATACCGTGTTGATGAAATCGCAGAGAAATTCGTAGCTGTCCTGGTCATCAATGCCGATACGAGTTTTCACTGTTACCGGAATCGACACCACGTCGCGCATCGCTTTGACGCAATCGGCGACCAGTTGCGCATTCCCCATCAGGCAGGCGCCAAACATGCCATTCTGCACGCGGTCGGAAGGACAACCCACGTTGAGATTGATTTCGTCATAGCCCCGCTGTTCAGCGAGCTTTGCGCACTGCGCCAGCGCCGCAGGATCACTCCCGCCCAGTTGTAATGCGACCGGATGCTCTTCTTCGCTATATGCCAGATAATCGCCTTTACCATGAATGATTGCCCCAGTGGTTACCATCTCCGTATAGAGCAGCGTCTGGCTGGACAGTAAGCGCAAAAAGTAGCGGCAGTGTCTGTCCGTCCAGTCGAGCATCGGCGCGATAGAAAAACGATGAGCGGGAAAAGCGGTAGACTGAGATTCAGGCAGCATGGCGAATATTCAAGCATCCGGTTAAAAAAGGGGCGCTACTATAGCATAGACCGTTACGATAGTGAGCCACATCCTCGCGGCTCACTCCCCCTGACCCTAAATAAACGCTATTTACGCCCCGGTTTTCCGTCGTGAGATCCAAAAAACTGCGGCGGATGGTCGACCCAGCGATCCTCACGTGTAGCGGCATAGACCGGGTTAAGCGGATAATAAATGCGATTGTATTTTTTGTTCGCCTCACCCACGACTAACAGGCGCACCTCTTCACTGGTGTTATTAATAAAGGTATGGCACACGCCTGTACCTGCCGGGAAACCGACGCTGTCGCCCGGTTCCAGCTTCCATAAATACCCGTTAATCCAGGCCTCAGGATAACCTTCCAGCACGTAGATAAATTCTTCCTCATCGCTTTCAGCGTGCGGGTACGACGTGCGCCGACCCGGCGGCAGGCGTTCATGATGAATGCCGAGTCGTCCTAACCCCAACTTGCGGGCAAGTGGCGCGCCAATAGCAAATAGCTCATCGCTGTCAGGATAAGTGGAGTCATCAGCCCCCTCAACCTCACGCCAGTGGCGAATACAATCGGGTCTTTTCATGGTTATTTTCCAGTATTGCGATGCGTCAGGTATAGCACACCACGGTGGATCTCGGTGTTTTAAGCAGAACATGTTAAAGTAAGGGATTAACCTTCCACGCAAATCGAGGCGCCAAATGGACAAAACCACTACGCAAGAGTTATTGGCTCAAGCTGAAAAACTCTGCGCGCAACGCAACGTGCGGCTTACGCCACAACGCCTCGAAGTACTGCGCCTGATGAGCCTGCAGGAAGGTGCGATCAGCGCCTATGACCTGCTCGACCTGTTGCGGGAAACTGAGCCACAGGCTAAACCACCTACCGTATATCGTGCGCTCGATTTTCTGCTGGAACAAGGTTTCGTGCACAAGGTGGAATCCACCAACAGCTATGTGCTTTGTCATCTGTTCGATCAGCCAACCCACAGTTCTGCAATGTTCATTTGCGACCGCTGCGGCGTGGTAAAAGAAGAGTGTGCGGAAGGTGTGGAAGACATTATGCATACGCTGGCGGCAAAAATGGGCTTTGCACTGCGGCATAACGTTATTGAAGCCCACGGGCTGTGTCCGGCCTGTGTGGAAGTTGAATCTTGCCGCCATCCTGGCGAGTGCCAGCATGACCATACGATTCAGGTGAAGAAGAAGGTTGGGCGTTAGGTAAGCGGGAGAGCGTACATCCTTGTACTCTCAGGAGGGAAGGGTTAATTACCAGCGGTAATCATTACGTTTTTCCCAATCGTTAACTTCTTTCTCCGCCTGATCTTTCGCGTAACCGTAACGCTCCTGGACTTTACCGACCAGTTGGTCACGTTTACCTTCAATGACCGTCATATCATCATCGGTCAGTTTGCCCCATTGCTCTTTCACTTTACCTTTAAACTGCTTCCAGTTGCCGCCGACTTCGTCTTTATTCATCATCAAGTCCTCATCGTTAGGTTGTGAATAGCGAGAGTGCCATGTCCAGACACATGCTGTTTTTGCTGGACGTGAGAATAAGTGTAGTCAGTGATTCTGGGTTTTATTTACTATTCGGAATTTTTAACCATTCCGCTCAGGCAAACCAGGTTCCATTACGCCAGTGACGTCGCCAGATAAAGGCCAGTGAAAGCCCGCGCAACGCCAGGAAAACCGTTAACGCCAACCACAAGCCATGGTTTCCCAGCCACGGCAAAGTCAGCAGCGTTAATGCGAATCCTGTGGCAGCAACGGCCATACTGTTGCGCATTTCTGCCGCGCGCGTCGCGCCAATAAACATTCCGTCGAGCAGATAACACCAGACACCCACCAGCGGTAACACCACCTGCCAGAAAAGATAGCGATCGGCCAGCAGTTGGATTTGCGGCAGCGAGGTCAGTAGCGCAACAACCTGCTCGCCAAACAGGGCATAAACCAACGAGAACAAAATAGCCACAATACCGGACTGTCGGCAGGCCGCCCGCCAGACGTCCAGCAACTGGCTACCATCTCGCGCCCCATAGGCCTGGCCCGAATGCGCTTCCACGGCATAGGCAAATCCATCCAGCGCGTAGGCGGTAAAGGTTAGCAGGGTCATCAGAACGGCATTAACCGCAATGATATCGCCTCCCAGACGCGCACCCAGCACCGTGATAGCGCCAAAACAGAGCTGCAGCAGTAGCGAGCGCAACATGATGTCACGGTTAAGTGCCAACAAACGGCGGAAGTTGCCACGCCACGCCTGCTTCAGCATTGCCAGCGAAATTCCGCGCATATGCAGGACTTTTCGCACCATCATCAGGCCGATCAGCAAGGTGGCATATTCAGCAATCACCGTTGCCAGTGCCGCACCCTGCACGTTCATATGCAGGCCCATCACCAGCCATATATCAAGCACAATGTTGAGAATATTGCCGACAATCAACAAGATAACCGGCGCACGTGCATACTGAACGCCAAGCAGCCAGCCGAGCAGCACCAGATTCGCCAGCGAGGCGGGTGCGCTTAACCAGCGAATTTCGAGGAAACGTCGGGCCTGCTCCAGTACCGCTTCACTTCCGCCAACAATGTGCAGAGCCAGATCGATAATTGGCGTACGAAACAGTGCGATAAGCAACCCCGCTCCCAGCGCCAGCATGAGCGGCTGCACCAGTGCGCGCGCCAGCGCCTGTGGATTTTTCGCACCAAATGCCTGTGCGGTCAGACCAGTGGTACTCATGCGCAAAAAAAGCAGCAGCATAAAAAGAAAACTGGTTGCCGTGGCACCAACCGCAACACCGCCAAGATAGACCGGACTATCCAGATGACCAATCACCGCAGTATCCACCAGTCCCAGCAGAGGAACGGTGATATTGGAGAAGATCATGGGTAAGGCGAGGTGCCAGAGTGCTTTATCAGAAGAGGTAAAGAAAGGCATACAGGAGGGCCTGAGAAGAAGTTAGACGTACTAGACAATGTGATGCAGGCCCGGCAAGCGCAGCGCTACCGGGCACGTTGCCGGATGGCGACGTCATCGTCTTATCCGGCCTACAGGGATTCAACAGAAAATTACAGCCATTCACCGTTACGAATGACGCCTACTGCCAGCCCTTCAATAGTGAAGTTTTGTTCGCGCAGGTCGACAACGATAGGTTTGAATTCGCTGTTTTCTGGCAAGAGTTCAACCTTGTTGCCCTGCTTTTTCAGACGCTTAACCGTAACTTCGTCATCAATACGGGCAACAACAACCTGGCCGTTACGCACGTCCTGGGTCTTATGCACAGCGAGTAAATCACCGTCCATAATCCCGATATCTTTCATCGACATACCGCTAACGCGCAGCAGAAAATCGGCGTTCGGTTTGAACAGTGAAGGATCGACCTGATAGTGGCCTTCAATGTGCTGCTGCGCCAAAAGTGGCTCACCGGCTGCCACGCGCCCCACAAGCGGTAACCCTTCTTCTTCTTCCTGCAACAGTCGAATACCGCGCGATGCGCCGGATACAATTTCCAGCACACCTTTACGCGCCAGCGCTTTCAGGTGTTCTTCAGCTGCGTTTGGGGAACGGAACCCCAAACGCTGCGCGATCTCCGCACGCGTCGGTGGCATACCTGTCTGGCTGATGTGATCTCTAATGAGATCAAACACCTCTTGTTGCCTGGCCGTTAACGCTTTCATTCCGCCCCCTGGGTGTATATACAGTTATGCTGTGAGTATATACAGCTAAAGGCGATTTTGGAACCGCAAACTGCACAAAAAACAGGAGATTTATGCAGTTGTGGAAGCCTTATCGCAAATGCGACCACAACAGAATGCCCCAGGTGATCAGCGCGACAAAAATAGACAGCAATACCGCTGCCGACCCCATATCTTTCGCCCGACCGGAAAGTTCGTGGTACTCAGAACCAATACGATCAACTACCGCTTCAATCGCACTGTTGAGGATTTCAACGATCATCACCAGCATCACAGAACCGATCAACAACACGCGGGTAATTGCATCAACATCCAGCCAGCAGGCGATGGCGACGCCCAGCAGGACGGCAACACTTTCCTGACGGAATGCCGCCTCATTAATCCATGCAGCGCGAAAACCTTTCCAGGAATAACCTGCTGCTTTGATAATTCGGGTGAATCCAGTGGTATTATTGGCCATCAAAAAGAACCTTTTTACATTATTAGCGTCAATGTCATTGTAACGTTACCCCGTTTGTTCAGGGTGTGGCAAAGCAGCGCGAAGTATGACCGGATACCACAGAAATTCACTAAACTTTCTGATATCCTTGCAGCGCATTTGCATTATTAACCAGAGGCTTTACATCGTTTATGTCCGGCTGGCCACGAATTTACTACAAATTACTGAATTTACCATTAAGCGTCCTGGTAAAAAGCAAGTCTATTCCAGCAGAACCTGCTCCGGAATTGGGACTCGATACTTCGCGTCCCATTATGTACGTCCTACCGTACAATTCGAAAGCAGACTTGCTGACGCTGCGTGCCCAATGTCTGGTGCACGACCTCCCCGATCCCCTGGAACCACTAGAGATAGACGGAACGCTGTTACCGCGCTACGTGTTTATTCACGGCGGTCCGCGTGTATTCACCTATTACACGCCGAAAGAAGAGTCTATCAAGCTGTTCCACAACTATCTCGACTTGCATCGCAGCAATCCAGATCTGGATGTGCAGATGGTGCCGGTTTCGGTGATGTTTGGCCGTGCGCCGGGGCGTGAAAAAGGCGAGGTCAATCCGCCGTTACGTATGCTAAACGGCGTACAGAAATTCTTTGCGGTGTCCTGGCTGGGTCGCGACAGTTTTGTCCGTTTCTCCCCGTCGGTCTCTCTGCGCCGTATGGCGGATGAACACGGTACGGATAAGATCATCGCCCAGAAGCTGGCACGCGTGGCGCGTATGCACTTTGCTCGCCAGCGCCTGGCCGCTGTCGGCCCGCGCCTCCCTGCCCGCCAGGATCTGTTTAATAAACTGTTAGCTTCAAAAGCGATCGCTCGTGCGGTAGAAGATGAAGCGCGCAGTAAAAAAATCTCCCACGAAAAAGCGCAGCAAAATGCCATTGCGCTGATGGAAGAGATTGCCGCCAACTTCTCCTACGAAATGATTCGTCTGACGGACCGTATTTTGGGCTTTACCTGGAACCGTCTGTATCAGGGGATTAACGTTCATAATGCTGAACGTGTACGCCAGTTGGCGCACGATGGGCATGAAATCGTGTACGTTCCGTGCCACCGCAGCCATATGGACTATATGCTGCTGTCGTACGTTCTGTACCATCAGGGTTTGGTGCCGCCGCACATCGCAGCCGGTATCAACCTGAACTTCTGGCCAGCGGGTCCGATTTTCCGCCGTCTGGGCGCGTTCTTTATTCGTCGTACCTTCAAGGGCAACAAGCTCTATTCCACCGTATTCCGCGAATACCTGGGCGAGCTGTTCAGCCGCGGCTACTCGGTTGAGTACTTTGTCGAAGGGGGCCGTTCACGTACCGGTCGTCTGCTCGACCCGAAAACCGGCACGCTGTCGATGACTATTCAGGCGATGCTGCGCGGCGGTACGCGCCCTATTACCCTCGTACCTATTTACATCGGCTATGAGCACGTAATGGAAGTGGGCACCTACGCGAAAGAGTTGCGTGGCGCGACGAAAGAGAAAGAAAGTCTGCCGCAAATGCTGCGTGGCTTAAGCAAGCTGCGTAACCTGGGTCAGGGCTACGTCAACTTTGGTGAACCAATGCCATTGATGACTTACCTCAACCAGCATGTGCCGGAGTGGCGTGAATCTATTGACCCTATCGAGTCTATCCGCCCGGCCTGGTTGACGCCGACGGTGAATAACATTGCCGCCGATTTGATGGTGCGCATTAACAACGCAGGCGCGGCCAACGCCATGAACCTGTGCTGTACCGCGTTACTGGCTTCCCGCCAGCGCTCTCTGACCCGTGAACAGCTGACCGAGCAGCTTGACTGCTACCTGAGCCTGCTGCGCAACGTGCCGTACGCGGCGGATGCTACTGTTCCTGCGCAGAGTGCCAGTGAACTGATCGACCACGCCTTGCAGATGAACAAGTTTGAGGTCGAGAAAGACACCATCGGTGACATCATTATTCTGCCGCGCGAGCAGGCGGTATTGATGACCTACTACCGCAATAATATTGCGCATATGCTGGTTCTGCCTTCGTTGATGGCAGCCATTGTGACTCAGCATCGTCGTATTTCACGCGCCGCATTGCAGCAGCATATTGATGCGCTGTACCCGATGCTGAAAGCGGAGCTGTTCTTACGCTGGGAGCGTGATGAGCTTGCCGGGGTAATTGATGAACTGGCCAGCGAAATGCAGCGCCAGGGACTCATCACCCTGACCGATGACGAACTGCATATCAATCCAGCCCGCTCCCGCACGCTACAGTTGCTGGCGGCAGGTGCTCGCGAGACGTTGCAGCGCTACGCCATTACCTTCTGGCTGCTGAGCGCGAACCCGTCCATCAACCGTGGCACGCTGGAAAAAGAGAGCCGCACCGTGGCGCAACGCCTCTCAGTGCTGCACGGCATTAACGCGCCGGAATTCTTCGATAAAGCCGTGTTCAGCTCTCTGGTGCTGACGCTGCGTGACGAGGGATTCATCAGCGATACCGGAGATGCCGAACCGAAAGAGACGATGAAGATCTATCAGATGCTGGCCGAACTGGTCACGTCAGATGTGCGTCTGACTATCGAGAGCGCCACTCAGGGCGAGTAAGCATAAAAAACCGGTCGAAATGACCGGTTTTTTATTTTGCAGGCTAAGCCAAAATCAAAAATGCCAGTAGCTCATTGCCAGGCCTAAGAACAGCACCAGACCGACGTAGTTATTGTTCATAAACGCTTTAAAGCAGGCATCACGTTCACGGTTGACGATCAGTTTCTGCTGATAGACAAACAGCGCGCCCGCCACCAGCAGAGACCAGTAATAGCCCAGTCCTAACCCGTTTAACCAGCCCACCAGCGCCATCAGCACCAGCACGCCTACCTGCAAAATACCAATAATCAGCTTGTCGTTCTGACCGAACAGGATCGCGGTCGATTTAATGCCGATCTTCAGGTCATCATCCCGGTCAACCATGGCGTACTGCGTATCATAAGCCACCGCCCAGAGAATATTCGCAAGGAACATCAGCCAGCAGCTCAGCGGTACGGACTCACTCACGGCGGCGAACGCCATCGGGATCGACCAGCCAAACGCCGCCCCCAGCACCACCTGCGGCAGATGCGTATAGCGCTTCATAAACGGATAAACCCACGCTAATGCTAATGCCGCAACGGACAACAAAATAGTCATCGTGTTGAGGGTCAAAACCAGCAGGAAGGCCAGCAGCACCAGTACCACAAACAGCGTTCGGGCTTCTTTCTCGGTGACAGCCCCGCTCGGCAGCGGTCTATTCGCGGTGCGTTTGACGTGCCCGTCAAATTTCCTGTCGGCATAATCATTCACCACGCATCCGGCGGCGCGCATTAACCAAACGCCAGCGACAAAAACCGCCAGGATCCACAGTTGCGGCATGCCTGGGGTCGCCACCCACAGTGCCCACAGCGTAGGCCAGAGCAGCAGTAAGGCGCCGATTGGCTTATCCGTACGCATCAAGCGGTGAAACGCCAGCAGCTTATTCTGCGTCAGACTCCACTCCATCTTTATCTTCCTCTCAGTACAACGGCGACGCAGGCAGAAAAAGCTCGGTAAGCATCAGTGGCTTACCGCTCAGCCGCAGGCGGGAACGACGCCCCCACAGCGCTGCATCGCGGCCAATCTCAATAAAATCTCGGGTCAATGTCGATGACGTAAACAGGTAGCGTCCGAGCGGGGTTTTCCCAAGGTTCTGTAAGGCCAGTTCAGGGCCGCACAAGGTTGATTCAGGCACCACAGTCCGTCCGGCAAGCCAGGGTTCACCATCCGCGCATAACAGGATTTCACGTAACCAATAACGAGACTCTTTAGGCAGCAGCGTCAGTTCTTCAGCCACCTCATTTTGCCCAACGAATTCTTCGCGAATCAACGTTACGGTGACCTTTTTCTCCTGCTGCTCAAAACGTTTGGTCATGGAATCTTCCAGTAACAACCAGTCGAGCAGTTGGGCGTCCAGCGCTGGGATCGCATCAAAATAACGCAGCGCACGCAGTTGCGTTAACGCAGGGTGTGGCATGCCTTACTCTCCGATTTATAACCTGAAGGCATTGTATCGCAGAAAAGGCATTACGGGGTGAGCAAACACGATTAAGTGATCGGTAGGGCAACATAAGTGTAACAATTAGCACCGAAGGATAAAAAAAGGTGCGCCAGGAGACGCACCAGTTGTTGCAAAATCAACAATGTGGGGAGATGTTTACCCCTTGCCTTTTACACTGCTGATAAAGGTGGATCGGGCAGATTTGGATCCCAGACGTTCCGCTTCATCAAGCAGCTTCAGCGCTTTATCAACATCGCCTTTTGCAACTGCATCCTTAATCGCCTGATTAAAATAGCTTTCCGTGTCGTTCAGCATTGGCTCGCTTTTCTTCACGGGTTGTGGTGCCGGAGCAGCAACGGCTGCCGCCGGAGCCGCGTAGGCCACTGCAGGCGCTGCGGTATTACCAACCGTAACAGGGCCAGGACCGGAAGAACCAAACAGCGGCCCGACCAGCACGCTGGAGGAGGAGCTGGTTTTAACTTTCAGATGCAGCAGACCGTCGGTGGTGTGGCGGGCAATCGGGTCCGGAATATCCGGAACAGCGTTACCTACCCCCTTGGCATAGGCTTTTGCCGGGTCAAGCAGGGTTGTGGTCTGCTGGAGATCTTTATCAGTAGTAAAGACCAGAACATACAGTTTTTGCTGTCCCAGCGCTGGCGTCAGGCGCATCACCCCTTCCAGACGATCGGCACTCATCACACCCGGTGCCTGGTAGGTAAAGTAACTGCTAGGGAAGAACGCAGATGGCGTCATGTTCTGATCAAGAATTAAGACGTTTGGCGCAAATACGCTGGTTTGTTTGTTGACTTCACTGCTCAGTGTCAGGGTCAGTTCACCAATGTTGGCCGGTACGCTGTAGGCGGCAACCGGGCCGCTAATACCGGCAATGTCCAGACGCTGTCCCGCTGTCGCCAACGAGGTTGATTGGGTTTTCGATTGATCAACTGGCGTCCAGGTTAACTGTTGCAACGCTGCAGTGGGAATAGCAGGCGCCGCGGTGGTGTTCTGCGGAACAATATTTACATCGGCCAGGCTGGTGCCAGGCGCGCTGGCAAATAACCCTGCAGATAAACAAAGGGCAACGAGACTTTTCTTCATTTTCATTGTTATCACCTCAGATAGCATGGGTTCAGCGGTGGCCAGGCAATAGCGCGCTAAACCGTAATCAAGAGGGGCTTGCGCCCCTCTTTCGGTCTTTACGTCAGGTTAGAGCTGAATTACCACCAGATTTCCATCTGAGCACCGAAGGACCACTCATCGCTGTCGCCACGGCTGGTTGTGCTGATACCAGAGTTCGTTGCAGCTGCGTATTTAGATACGTTGTTACCATTTTTAACGTAGCCCCACTCTTCATCCCATTTGGCATAGGTTGCAAAGACGCGGATTGCCGGACGAGACCAGATGCTGTCGCCTGCCTGCCACTGTTGTGCCAGGGTGATTTTGTATTGGCTGTTGCGATCGCCAGTCTGTTGAGATTTGACGTTGTCGTAGCCGACTTCCATCAGGGTGCTCATGATTGGTGTCCATTTGTACATCGGACGAATACCCACGGTGTACCATTCAGTACCCAGGTCATTATCCATGTCGATATTCTGATACATACCGACGTACATCAGGTCCCACTTGTCGCCCAGAGAGATAGCACCGTGGTCAAGTACGCGCACCAGGCTACCGTTGTTATTGATGTTGTTGTTTACATGATGGATAACGGGATCATTTGGTGTTGCCTGGGTATCGAAGGTTGAACCGTAAGTACCCTGCGAGCCACCTTTACCCTGCGTGGTCATCGCATCAGTTGCATACTGAACCACGAACTTGTTATAGCCCTTCAGCATGCTCTGAGTATGTTCTGCAGTGAACATCCAGCCATCTTTAGAAGCGCTATCCGCGTAGCTATAACCGTCAGTTTTATTCGCACGACCGTAGTCAACACCCAGTTCCAGCATGCCGTCCGGGTTAATGGCCATCTGCGCTAAACGCATGTCGAATACGTCGTTCGCGGTATCTTTGGATGTGTCGTAGATATTCTGGCTACTGAAGGTGTAAGAACCACCCGCTTCCTGAGAACGGGTTGCGGCCAGAGACAGTTTACCGAAGCCCAGATCGATGTTTTCAATACCAGCACCAGGACCTGAAATATCCCAGTAGTAGAAGTCGATCATGTGGACGTCATGACGCTGATAGAAACGTTTACCGGCCCAGATGGTGGAACCCGGCAGCCATTCAATCAGGTTTTTACCCTGCACGTTGGCTTCGCGGAAAGCAGGATCGGTCGCTTCCCAGTCATTCTGCTGTGCAACGGAGTAGGCAACGTTGGTGTCGAAGTAGAAGCTCTTATCGCCCTCTTTCCACACTTCCTGACCTAATTTGATTTCCGCATAGGTTTCACATTCGTTACCAAGACGGTATTTACTTTGGGCACCAGTTGCCTGGAAACACTGTTGTTCACCGCCGCTACCTGTCCAGCCAATGCCGGAACGAGCATAACCATGGAAATCCACAGCCATTGCCTGAACAGACATAATGCCTGCTGCTACAGCAACCGCCAGAGGGAGTTTGCGCAGAGTAATCATCGTTCTATCTCCTGAGATCATTGCTTTTCTTTAAACGCTGCCACCTTCT
This sequence comes from Citrobacter sp. Cpo142, assembly GCF_030332425.1. Classification (NCBI taxonomy): domain Bacteria; kingdom Pseudomonadati; phylum Pseudomonadota; class Gammaproteobacteria; order Enterobacterales; family Enterobacteriaceae; genus Citrobacter; species Citrobacter sp. Cpo142. Next base: position 47,702 of record NZ_JAOWHW010000148.1, on the reverse strand, counting down.
AAAACTGCGAATGGTTTTGCGTTTCGTTTTTTTATGGGGACCTTAAACGCCCGGCTCTTGATGCAACCGACGACATGCAGTGCCATCCTCACGGAACAGATGGCAACGCTCTGGCGGCAGGCCGATAGCGAATGTGGCACCCTCTTCTACCAACACCACGTCGTTCTGGCGGTAAACCAGGTTCTGACGGATGGCGGGGAACTGGATATGAATTTGTGTTTCGTGACCAAGCTGCTCGACCACCTGCACTTCACCTTCGAGGGTGACATCGGCGATATCGCTGGGCAGCAGATGTTCCGGGCGGATACCTAAAGACATGTTGGCGCCAACCTGTACCGCATGGCTGTCTACCGGGAGCCATATTTGCTGGCGGTTGGGCAGTTCAACCTGCACCTGATCGATAGCCGTTGCCGTGACTTTCACCGGCAGGAAGTTCATCTTCGGTGAACCAATGAAGCCCGCCACAAAGCGGTCAGCCGGGTAGTGATACAGTTCCAGAGGCTTACCAACCTGCGCTACGCGACCGGCATCCAGCACCACAATTTTGTCGGCCAGCGTCATCGCTTCGACCTGATCGTGGGTAACGTAAATCATCGTGCGGCCAAGACGTTTATGCAGGCGGGAGATTTCAATACGCATCTGCACGCGCAGAGCGGCATCGAGGTTCGACAGTGGTTCGTCCAGCAGGAATACGCGCGGTTCAGCGACCAGCGTACGGCCAATCGCCACACGCTGACGTTGTCCGCCGGAAAGCGCTTTTGGTTTACGCTCCAGCAGGTGTGCCAGTTGCAGAACTTCCGCAACCTGGTTCACGCGCTGGTTCATCACCTCTTTTTTCGCTCCGGCCAGTTTGAGGCCGAACGACATGTTTTCCGCGACGGACAAATGGGGATACAACGCGTAGGACTGAAAGACCATGCCTACACCACGTTCGGCGGGCGGAATGTCGTTCATCCGGGTCTCCCCGATAAACAGGTCACCACTGGTGATGGTTTCAAGTCCGGCGATCATACGCAGCAAGGTCGACTTACCGCAGCCTGACGGTCCGACAAACACCACGAATTCCCCTTCGTGAATGTCGAGATTGATATCTTTCGATACCACCACGTCACCCCAGGCTTTCGTTACATTTCGTAGCTGTACGCTCGCCATGCCCTTCTCCCTTCGTTACAACCTGTCATCGACAGCAACATTCATGATGGGCTGACTATGCGCGATCCCTTGACTGCGTGAATCCTCCACCCCCCGGCTTTTTTATGGGGGAGGAGGCGGGAGGATGAGAGAGCAGCGTCTGAGACCCGGGCCACCAGCCTCAGATGAATTTCGTGATGCAGCCTGCAAAAATCGGTGGGTTTTTATGTGCGCCAGTACGCAATACTCACATTTATGTAACACAGATCACATAAAGAGCGGGTGGGGCGTAGGGGTAAGGAGGATGGAAAGAGGTTGTCGTATAAAGAAACTAGTAACCGTTAAGCCACCTCTGCAAAATCACCAAACAGGATGGGAACTATGAAAATCAAAACTGGCGCACGCATCCTCGCATTGTCTGCATTAACGACGATGATGTTTTCCGCCTCGGCTCTCGCCAAGATTGAAGAAGGTAAGCTGGTTATCTGGATTAACGGCGACAAAGGCTATAACGGCCTCGCTGAAGTGGGCAAAAAATTCGAGAAAGACACCGGGATCAAAGTCACTATTGAGCACCCGGACAAGCTGGAAGAGAAGTTCCCGCAGGTTGCCGCGACCGGCGACGGCCCGGACATCATCTTCTGGGCACATGACCGTTTTGGCGGCTACGCTCAGTCTGGCCTGCTGGCTGAAATCACACCTGACAAAGCCTTCCAGGACAAGCTCTATCCGTTCACCTGGGATGCCGTACGCTATAACGGCAAACTGATTGCCTACCCGATCGCGGTTGAAGCGCTGTCGCTGATTTACAACAAAGACCTCGTTCCAAATCCACCGAAAACCTGGGAAGAAATTCCTGCACTGGATAAAGAGCTGAAGGCGAAAGGTAAATCCGCGCTGATGTTTAACCTGCAAGAACCGTACTTCACCTGGCCGCTGATTGCCGCCGACGGTGGTTACGCGTTCAAGTTTGAGAACGGTAAGTACGATGTGAAAGACGTGGGCGTGGATAACGCTGGCGCGAAAGCGGGTCTGACCTTCCTGGTTGATCTGATCAAGAACAAACACATGAACGCGGATACTGATTACTCCATCGCCGAAGCGGCCTTTAACAAAGGCGATACCGCGATGACCATCAACGGTCCGTGGGCGTGGTCCAACATCGATAAGAGCAAAATCAACTACGGCGTCACGCTGCTGCCAACCTTCAAAGGCAAAGCGTCTAAACCGTTTGTTGGCGTTCTGAGCGCCGGTATCAACGCCGCCAGCCCGAACAAAGAACTGGCGAAAGAGTTCCTCGAAAACTACCTGCTGACCGATCAGGGTCTGGATGAAGTGAACAAGGACAAACCGCTGGGCGCCGTTGCGCTGAAATCCTTCCAGGATCAGTTAGCGAAAGACCCACGTATCGCCGCCACTATGGATAACGCCCAGAAAGGCGAAATCATGCCGAACATCCCACAGATGTCCGCATTCTGGTATGCCGTTCGTACCGCAGTGATCAACGCAGCCAGCGGCCGTCAGACCGTCGATGCCGCACTGAAAGACGCGCAGGGTCGTATCACCAAGTAGTGCTGTAGCACACGTGCCGGATGGCGGCATAAATGCCTTATCCGGCCTACAACTCACCGTAGGCCTGATAAGCGCAGCGCCATCAGGCACTTTTGCCGACAGATGTTCAATGTTGTAGAGGAAGATCCCCATGGATGTCATTAAAAAGAAACACTGGTGGCAAAGCGACACGCTGAAATGGTCAGTGATGGGTCTGCTTGGGCTGCTGGTCGGTTACCTTGTTGTTTTGATGTACGCTCAGGGGGAGTACCTGTTTGCCATCATGACGCTGATTTTAAGCTCTGCTGGCCTGTATATTTTCGCTAACCGTAAAGCCTATGCCTGGCGCTATGTTTACCCGGGCGTTGCCGGTATGGGGCTGTTTGTCCTGTTTCCGTTGATTTGTACGATCGCCATTGCCTTTACCAACTACAGCAGTACCAACCAGCTGACCTTTGAACGCGCTCAGGAAGTCCTGATGGATCGTTCGTATCAGGCTGGGAAAACCTACAACTTTGGCCTGTATCCGGCGGGTGATGAGTGGCAACTGGCCCTCACCGACGGTGAAACCGGCAAGAATTACCTTTCTGACGCTTTTAAATTTGGCGGCGAGCAGAAACTGCAACTGAAAGAAGCCGAGGCGCTGCCGGCAGGCGAACGTGCAACACTGCGTATCATCACGCAGAATCGCCAGGCGCTTACCCAATTGACCGCCATCCTGCCGGATGAAAGCAAAGTTACCATGAGTTCGCTGCGCCAGTTTTCCGGCACGCAGCCACTTTATACGCTCGCTGAAGACGGCACGCTCACCAACAGCCAGAGCGGCGTAAAATACCGCGCCAACAACGATATTGGTTATTATCAGGCGATTAACGCTGACGGTAGCTGGGGTAGCGAAAAACTCAGCCCGGGCTACACCGTTGCCATCGGCTGGGATAACTTCACCCGCGTGTTTACCGACGAAGGCATCCAGAAACCGTTCTTCGCCATCTTCGTCTGGACGGTGGTCTTCTCGGTACTGACCGTTATTTTGACCGTTGCCGTGGGCATGGTGCTGGCCTGTCTCGTACAGTGGGAGTCTCTCAAAGGCAAAGCGATTTACCGCGTCCTGCTGATTCTGCCGTATGCCGTACCGTCGTTTATCTCGATTCTGATTTTCAAGGGCTTATTCAACCAGAGCTTTGGTGAAATCAACATGATGCTGAGCGCGCTGTTTGGCATCAAACCGGCCTGGTTCAGCGATCCAACCACCGCGCGTTCGATGATTATTATCGTCAACACCTGGCTCGGTTATCCATACATGATGATCCTGTGCATGGGTCTGCTGAAAGCGATTCCTGACGACCTGTATGAAGCCTCAGCGATGGATGGCGCAGGTCCGTTCCAGAACTTCTTTAAGATAACGCTACCGCTGTTGATTAAGCCGCTGACGCCGCTGATGATCGCCAGCTTCGCCTTTAACTTTAACAACTTCGTGCTGATTCAGCTGTTGACCAACGGTGGTCCGGACCGTCTTGGTACCACCACACCAGCCGGTTATACCGACCTGCTCGTGAGCTACACCTACCGTATCGCCTTTGAAGGCGGCGGTGGTCAGGACTTCGGTCTGGCGGCGGCGATTGCTACGCTGATCTTCCTGCTGGTTGGTGCGCTGGCGATTGTGAACCTGAAAGCCACACGTATGAAGTTTGATTAATTGGAATAACCAGGCGTCATTGGCGCGGGCAGTTTGAGCTCGGCCAGCGCGGAAGAACCGGAGCGTACACGTAGTACGTGAGGATTCTGAGCACTGCCCGAGTTCAAAATGGCAAGCAAAATAGCCTGGAGCGGTATCAAGGGGAGTAAAAATATTATGGCTATGGTTCAACCCAAATCTCAGAAGTTACGTTTATTCGCAACGCACTTAGGGCTGCTGATTTTTATCGCGGCGATCATGTTCCCGCTGCTGATGGTTATCGCTATCTCGCTGCGCGAAGGTAACTTTGCCACCGGCAGCCTGATCCCGGAAAACATCTCCTGGGAACACTGGAAACTGGCGCTGGGCTTTAGTGTTGAACACGCGGATGGCCGTGTGACGCCACCGCCGTTCCCGGTACTGTTATGGCTGTGGAACTCGGTGAAAGTGGCCAGCATTACCGCGATCGGTATCGTGACGCTTTCCACTACCTGTGCTTACGCCTTTGCTCGTATGCGTTTCCCGGGCAAAGCAACCCTGCTGAAAGGGATGCTGATTTTCCAGATGTTCCCGGCGGTACTGTCTCTGGTCGCGTTGTATGCTTTGTTTGATCGCCTGGGCCAGTACATTCCGTTTATCGGCCTGAACACGCACGGCGGCGTGATCTTCGCCTACCTCGGCGGTATTGCGCTGCATGTATGGACGATAAAGGGCTATTTCGAAACTATCGACGGTTCACTGGAAGAAGCGGCCGCGCTGGATGGCGCTACGCCGTGGCAGGCATTCCGCCTGGTGCTGCTGCCGCTTTCCGTTCCGATTCTGGCGGTCGTGTTTATTCTGTCTTTCATTGCCGCTATTACCGAAGTACCGGTCGCGTCACTGCTGCTGCGTGATGTGAACAGCTATACCCTTGCGGTAGGTATGCAGCAGTACCTCAACCCACAGAACTATTTGTGGGGCGACTTTGCCGCCGCGGCTGTACTTTCAGCCATTCCGATCACTCTGGTGTTCTTGCTGGCGCAGCGCTGGCTAGTCAACGGTCTGACCGCGGGTGGTGTGAAAGGTTAAGTTTTACCGAAGTACCTGCCCGGCAACGGGCAATGCCACTGCAACCCTCAACTTATGTTATCCCAACCTGTGACTGTTATTCGGCGCTCTACGGAGCGCCCTTTTTTTATGTTATTTTGCATCACTGTTACGATTATTTCCTTTCGTGCTCTCCATCACTGCAATTCTATTTCCTGTCTGAATATAGATAAATCAAACAGAATTAAGATCACAGAAAAGACAAAACGTAATTGCAATGTAAAAAATGATAATTGTCTTCCCTGCCTGTTAAATTCAACATCACGGCACTGATCAAAAGAGCTGTATCCTCTAAGGCAGGTCTGAATGAACACCCAATATAATTCCAGTTATATTTTTTCGATTACATTAGTGGCAACGTTAGGAGGGCTATTATTCGGCTACGACACTGCGGTCATATCCGGAACGGTAGAATCCCTGAATACCGTATTTGTCGCCCCACAACATTTAAGTGAATCCGCCGCCAACTCGCTGTTGGGCTTTTGCGTCGCCAGTGCGTTGATTGGTTGCATCATCGGCGGTGCGCTGGGCGGCTATTGCAGTAACCGGTTTGGTCGCCGGGACTCGCTGAAAATCGCGGCGCTGCTGTTCTTTATTTCCGGTATTGGTTCCGCCTGGCCAGAATTAGGTTTTACGACTATTAACCCGGATAACGCCGTACCCGTTTATTTAGCCGGATACGTTCACGAATTTGTTATTTATCGTATCATTGGGGGTATTGGTGTCGGTTTAGCTTCAATGCTCTCACCAATGTATATTGCTGAACTGGCACCCGCACACATTCGTGGGAAACTGGTGTCATTTAACCAGTTCGCCATTATTTTCGGTCAACTGTTGGTGTATTGCGTTAACTATTTTATCGCCCGTTCTGGCGATGCTAACTGGCTGAATACCGATGGCTGGCGCTATATGTTTGCGTCCGAAAGTATTCCCGCCCTGCTGTTTTTACTGCTGCTGTACACCGTACCGGAAAGTCCACGCTGGCTGATGGCGCGTGGCAGACACGAACAAGCGGAAGGTATTCTGCGCAAAATTATGGGCAGCACCCTCGCCACCCAGGCCATGCAGGAGATCAATCAGTCACTGGAACATGGTCGTAAAACCGGTGGTCGCCTGCTGATGTTTGGCGCAGGCGTTATCGTCATCGGCGTAATGCTGTCTATCTTCCAGCAATTCGTCGGTATTAACGTCGTGCTCTACTACGCCCCGGAGGTGTTTAAAACGCTGGGAGCCAGCACCGATGTGGCGCTGTTACAGACCATCATTGTTGGCGTGATCAACCTGAGCTTCACCGTGCTGGCGATCATGACGGTGGATAAATTTGGTCGCAAACCGCTGCAGATTATTGGCGCTCTGGGCATGGCCATCGGTATGTTCAGCCTCGGTACCGCGTTTTATACCCAGGCTTCCGGGCTGGTTGCACTGCTGTCGATGCTGTTTTACGTCGCCGCATTCGCCATGTCCTGGGGACCGGTTTGCTGGGTGTTGCTGGCAGAAATCTTCCCCAATGCGATTCGTGGCAAAGCGCTCGCCATTGCCGTTGCCGCTCAATGGCTGGCGAACTACTTCGTCTCCTGGACCTTCCCGATGATGGACAAAAATTCGTGGCTGGTTTCCCATTTCCACAACGGTTTCTCCTACTGGATTTACGGTTGTATGGGTATTCTGGCGGCGCTGTTTATGTGGAAGTTTGTACCGGAAACCAAAGGCAAAACGCTGGAAGAACTTGAAGAACTGTGGGAACCCGCCACAGAGAAAACCCAGCCTGCCTCTGCGCAGTAATCCTGACCTGCAACACGCCGCAGCCCGATTGCGGCGTGTTATCTTTTACTCTCGCTTCAGCCGTTTGGAATTACACAGCCACAGGGTGATCACCAGCAGCAGGATCGCCGCGGAATAGATCAGTACATCCATCGGTGCTTTATGATCGACGATGATCAACCGCACAATCGCGGTGATCCCAATATAGACAAAATAGCGCAACGGAAAGTGAAACCCTGACTGAAAGTACTTCACAATCAGCGCGATAAATTCAAAGTAGAGGAAGTAAACCACCAGCCCTTCCACCAGCTCATACTTGCTGGTTTGTTCCGGCGCGAACAGCACATCCGCCAGATGCAGCGTTTCTTTCCCGAGGAATACAACCAGGATCAGGCCCAGAGTCAGCAGCCCCAGATTCAACACGGTCTGTAAGATGGTGGAGATAAACTCCACGCGCGGACGAGATAGCGACGTCATAACAGCACCTCTTACTCAGTGGCGAGGTTCCTGTATAACGCAAAAATGTGACAGAGATCTACATTTTTTGTTTATGTTTTGTTCTCCAGAAGGTCCTTGCCGGATGGCGGCTTTGCCTTATCCGGCCTACAGCCGTACTGTAGGCCCGGTAAGCGTAGCGCCACCGGGCGATCAACATTCACATCAACGGAAGTTCTCACTTCTGTCGCTGGTCATGTCGTACAGACCAAACTTACGTCCAAGCTGCTGGCCGCCATCACGCGTTAACGGCGTCCAGCCAATCGCCGCACGGCTGCGGGTCGGGCCAGACGAGAACAGATCCAGCGGCACGGATACGTACACCCCTTTGGTAAAATCACCCTCTCCGTACTCATCCGGCGAGGCGTCGGTGATGGTCGCATAGCCGCCTACCACAACGCCGCTGTCAAAGCGCTTCGCCACTTCCAGCGTTCCGCCCTTATCTCCCGCCAGATACTGGCCCACGCTGGCTTTCACCAGTACATCCTGAGCGAATGACGGATTCCAGTACGCCGTCAAATGCCCGGTCTTCACGCTGTAGTCGGTGAATTTCATCATGTCCTGCGCGCTACGCCAGTCACGCTGTTTCACGTAGTTGGCATCAACACCAAACGCCCAGTTGCTGTCTAACGGACGATACAACACTTCTGCCCCCGCTCCGCCGTACATGGTTTCCAGATAGCCACCGTAAACCTGTCCGTAGAACCCGTTTCCGAGTGACTGGAAGTAGTTGGCCTGTAGGTTATTCACGTAGACATCGTTTTGCACATACTCGCGCACATGGGTACGCACTCGTGGCAAATGCGAATCCTGCGGCGGGTTGGTGTAGTTAAATTTGTCATAGTTATTGGCGAGGTTGGCGAACAAACTCCCGGTGGTCAGCAGGTGATCGGTAACCCACCAATCCGCCGTTCCCATCACGCCCAACTGATACATATAGAAGTTTTCCGGGCCGCCCACCGACTGGTTAAGCACCGGATCGATGTGGAAATCGAAGCGTGACTTATCGATATACCAGCCCTGCTCGGTCTTTTTCGGCACCACGGGCTCAACACGTTTTTGCGCCAGCTGGGTTTCATGGCCCAACGGTTCACCTTCCAGATGACGCTTCAGGCTGGAAACCTCCGTTTCGGTCGTCACCTGCGGCAAGTTAAGACGATTTTCCGTAATACGGATCGTGCGGATCCCGTCGGGAAGATCGTTCATCACGATCCGGTTGGCACGTTCGATCCCTTCGCGCGAATCACGGTATTTCACCTGTTCACCGGTCACATACAGCGTATCGCCCTGCACCTGAATTTTAGGATCGGCCAGTCCGGCGTTATATTTCAGCAGCGTTAGCTGATTCGCCACCACCGAATGTTGCAGGATGGCATCCTGCGGCTGTGGCTGATATTTCGGGCGGGCATTGTCGTTATAGTTTGGCCGCAGATCGTTGAAGTTAGTCCGCAGCGTGACCCCAAACATAAAGGTGTTCCCGCGCTCATAGCTGAGGTTAACGTCGGCCCAATCGGTGACGCGATAAATAGCGCCGACGTTAAACTTGCTCTTCTGATCCAGCTTGCCCGCAAAATCCTGCTGGTAATTGTTTCCCTCATACTCCAGTTTCAGACGCAACGGCTGCCAGGGCGTCTGATACTCGACGCCGCCAAACAGTGATGCCGGGCCGTGGAACATCTGGCTGCCGTCAATAGAACCGGCCTGCTTGTAGCTGTTATCGCGATAGCAGAATTTATCGCTGTATGAGCAAAACGGATTGCTGACGTTACCGCTGGTCCCGAGATATCCCCAGCCCAGGCCAAGCGAGAAATCAAACGGCCCCCAGGCTTTATTCGCCACAATATACTCCGCATCGAACAGGCCAGTTCCGCCAATATCCCGCGCGCCAACCGCCACCTGCGGCATCCAGTAGCTCTCTTCCCACAGCCGCAGTTTGAGATCAAAAGCTTTATCCTTGTAAGTCTGATCGCCAGAAAATGACTCCACGCTACTGTATTTTTTGGTACGCACATCGGTATAGCGCAGCGTGGTTTCCAGCCACGGGAAGAGCTGCACCGACGCAGAGTAGTAGCGGTACTGATCGTTATCGCGGTAATTGAGGCTCATTTCGCCCTCGCGCGCCATGCGTGCGGTTGGGGTTTGCAGCAGCCCCACGCCGCCAAAATCGGACTGGGAAGGTCCAATGGGCGCGGGCCAGGTTTCACCATGGCAGGCAACGCTTACGCCCAGCGCCAATACGCTGAGCAGGTAAGTTTTTCTCATTATTCGGGTATCCGCTGGGTCAGGGTGCGAAGAATGTCGGCATTAATTTCATCCGGGGTGCTGCTCCAGACAGCATCAGAGAGTCCGACATAAATGATGCTGCCGGGCATCGGCTCAACGTGACGTTTGTTCCAGTAAGCGACCGGTACTTTTTGCGTGCGCCCGTCGGGATAGATAACCCAGGCGAAGCTACGATCCGCGACGCTGAGCCGACTTTGCCCATCGAGATAACTGGCAACATCACGCCCGGGCATAAACGGTTGTTTACCCGGATGGCTTAGCAGGCCAAACAGCGTGATATGCGTTGGCTGCGCTCCGACCCACAGCGTGTAATTGCCCTGCAACGGCGGGTTGCCTCGCTCGCTGACGCGCACAACATCCGGGTCAAGATTAATCATCTGCCTGCCGGTCACCTTCAACGCCTGAATTTGCTGGCGTAATGCGTTGATAGCGGCAGCATCGTCACCGCTTTCTTCAGCGCCCAGTGTCGCCAGGCGAGCCAGTAATGCCTGCTGCTGACGTCCCGCCTCCGTCGTTGCCCGCTCTTCGCTGATAACCGCACCTGGCCACCAGCTATTGCTCAACAGCGGCTGTCCGACCAGGTCGAGCAGATGTTCGGCCCCGGTCAGCGTTTTTGGCTCTTCGCTGGCGGAGGTAAAGACCTTAACGCTGCCCGCAGCAAAAACAGACGCCGCGCTCAGGCTCAACAGCAGCGCCATAACGGCTCGTTTGATCATGATTTTGCCGCCTTAATCAGCGTGGTTTTCACCGGGAAGTAATGCGCGCCAAGATACTGTACCGACTGGCGAATCTGCCCTTCACTGTCGATCCAGTAGCGGTTATGCCAGCGCGTTTGATCGGTGGTTACCTCTTCATCGAGGATCCGTACCGGCGTGTCATCGCTGCCAACCTTGATGGTGTCTGCGCCATCCCATTTGAAAACTGAGCGTGCGGTGGCATAGCGTACCTGCTGATGTTCGGTCCAGCCCATCGTGCGGGTCCACGTTGCGCCATCGACTATCTGATTGGGTTTGATGAGCGGGTCTGCCGCCAGATTATTCACCTCGATTAGGTTGTCCCCACCGAGATGCGTTTTCACAATGCGCCCATGCTGCGTGACGAGAATAGCCCGATCCTGAGTCACCCATTTCTGCTGTCCGTTTTCCGCAAACGCGAGTACCACAAACAGCTGGGGACCGCCGTTTAACTGCATATACTGGCTGGCGTAGGGCATATTTTGGATTTCATCGTCCGTCATCTGTACACCGGGAGTACCAAACACGCTATCCCACAGCGAATGCCCCAACCCTTCGGTGGTGGCTGAGCACGCCTGCAGTAACAGGCAAACCATTATGAGCGCTGGTCGCTTCACGACGTTTCTCCGCATTATTGCCGGGTGGAGCGACGCTTACCCGGCCTACAAATCCCACAGACTTTTGGCAATTCCAAAATAACCACACCGAAGTGTGGTTAGAATTAAACGTACCTTTATTACTGGGTACTGGTGGTTGTGGTGGTTGTGGTTCCGGTATTAGAACCATCACCACCACCGGTCGCCGCCAGGGCAACCCCCACCGCAGAACTTACGGTGCTCACGCTGGTTGCGGAGGAACTTCCTGCCGAAACCGACGCGGCAGCCGACCCTGCCGCCTCACCCACCTGAACGGGGGCAGCATAGACAGAAGTCGCCGCAAGCGCAGATATAGCCCACAGGCCATACAGAACTTTTTTCATTAAAAATTCCCTTCATTGTATGAATGGAGATTTACCCAAAAGAATTTCGGGCGAGATCGAGTATACACAAACCAAAGTGTGCAAATTACGCCATGCGGGAATTTAGGATAATTAGATAACGAAAGGAAAAATGATTAGAAAATACAATAAAGACAGCTAAATCAATAAATTAAAATATAAAAATTAAAATGCAACATCCGGTAAATCCGAAAAATAAGAAATTGAATAACATTAATAAAATTTTTTTAGGATTAAGCTCAATTAAGGTATGAAGTTAAAACGTAGATATCCTGGAGCATTCTTACAAAAAAGCCGATATTAATATCGGCTTTTTATTTCATTAATGCCGGATGCGGCTAAACGCCTTATCCGGCCTACAAGAGTGTGCTATCAGGCACGCCAGGACTTATAACGGTTAATCAAACCGTTGGTAGAACTGTCGTGGCTGCTCACTTCTGAACCATCTTTCAGCTCTGGCAGAATGCGGTTCGCCAGCTGTTTGCCCAGCTCAACGCCCCACTGGTCAAAGGTGAAGATATTCAGGATAGCGCCCTGAGTGAAGATTTTGTGTTCGTACAGTGCAATCAGCGCACCCAGGCTGAACGGGGTGATTTCGCGCAGCAGGATGGAGTTCGTTGGGCGGTTACCTTCGAACACTTTGAACGGCACAACGTGGTCCAACGTTGCCGGATCTTTACCCTGGTCGCGGTATTCCTGCTCAACCACTTCACGAGATTTACCGAATGCCAGCGCTTCGGTTTGCGCGAAGAAGTTAGACAGCAGTTTCGGATGGTGATCCGACAGCGGGTTGTGGGTGATGGCCGGCGCGATGAAATCGCATGGAACCATTTTGGTGCCCTGGTGGATCAGCTGGTAGAACGCATGCTGGCCGTTAGTACCCGGCTCACCCCAGATGATTGGGCCAGTCTGGTAATCCACCGCATTGCCGTTACGGTCAACGTATTTACCGTTGGATTCCATGTTGCCCTGCTGGAAGTAAGCCGCGAAACGGTGCATATACTGGTCATACGGCAGAATCGCTTCGGTTTCGGCACCGAAGAAGTTGTTGTACCAGATACCGATCAGCGCCAGCAGCACCGGCAGGTTTTTCTCAGCCGGAGTGGTGGAGAAGTGTTTGTCCATCGCATGCGCACCGGAGAGCAGCTCAACAAAGTTGTCGAAGCCTACGGACAGGATGATGGACAGACCGATTGCAGACCACAGGGAGTAACGACCGCCTACCCAGTCCCAGAACTCGAACATATTGGCAGTATCAATACCGAACTCGCCAACCGCTTTACCGTTGGTGGAGAGCGCAGCGAAGTGTTTGGCAACGTGCTTGTTGTCGCCTGCGGTCGCCAGGAACCAGTCGCGCGCGCTGTGGGCGTTGGTCATGGTTTCCTGGGTGGTGAAGGTTTTGGAAGCGACCAGGAACAGCGTGGTTTCCGGGTTCACTTTCTTCAGCACTTCGGCAATGTGCGTACCATCGACGTTAGACACAAAGTGCATGTTCAGGTGATTTTTGTACGGACGCAGCGCTTCGGTCACCATGAACGGGCCGAGGTCAGAACCGCCGATACCGATGTTTACTACATCAGTGATGGCTTTACCGGTATAGCCTTTCCAGCTTCCGGAGATGATCGCTTCAGAGAAGGATTTCATCTTCTCCAGCACAGCATTCACTTCCGGCATGACATCTTTGCCGTCAACGATGATAGGCGTATTGCTACGGTTGCGCAGCGCCACGTGCAGCACGGCACGGTCTTCAGTGCGGTTGATTTTCTCACCGGAGAACATGGACTTGATGGCGCCCGCCAAATCGGTTTCTTTCGCCAGATCCTGCAGTTTAGCCAGCGTCTCTTCAGTGATGCGGTTTTTGGAGAAATCCACCAGCATCAAATCGTCAAACGTCGCGGAAAACTTAGTGAAACGATCACTATCTTTCGCGAAAAGATCCGCGATAGTAACGTCTTTCATTTCTTCAAAGTGTTTTTGTAGTGCCTGCCAGGCTGAGGTCTGCGTTGGATTGATGTTTTTCATTAGCAATACTCTTCTGATTTTGAGAATTGTGACTGAGATCGATTGTAACGCCAGTCACAGAAAAGTGTGATTGTTTTAATGCCATTGCCAGGGCATCCGCCAAACGTGGCTAAAAAGTATAGCTGTTATCAGCGTTGTTATTAGTACCGTTACTCAACGCAGTTGCAGCATGAAAAATCCGCATAATCCCAGCGTTGACAGTGCAAGCTACACATTTTATTTATAAATACGGTATTTGCATTTGCGCCTGCACCGGTTTCTGTTCTGCCTTATGTGCCATGGTCGCTCTATTCATTCCCTGACACGAGGTAGTTATGACTGATGTAGTTGTCTCCAAGTTTGGCGGTACCAGCGTGGCGGATTTTGATGCCATGAATCGCAGCGCTGATGTAGTGCTTTCTGATGCTAACGTCCGTGTAGTGGTACTTTCCGCTTCTGCGGGGATCACCAACCTGCTGGTCGCACTGGCTGAAGGGCTGGAGCCAACCGCGCGCTTCGAAAAACTCGATGCCATTCGTCAAATTCAGTTCAATATTCTGGAGCGCCTGCGTTATCCAAACGTGATCCGTGAAGAGATCGAACGTCTGCTGGAAAACATCACCACGCTGGCAGAAGCGGCGTCACTGGCGACCTCAACCGCGCTGACCGACGAACTGGTCAGCCACGGTGAACTGATGTCTACCCTGCTGTTCGTCGAGATCCTGCGTGAGCGCAACGTGCAGGCGCAGTGGTTTGACGTACGTAAAGTGATGCGCACCAACGATCGTTTTGGCCGCGCAGAGCCTGACGTCGCGGCGCTAGCCGAACTGGCAACGCTCCAGTTGGCCCCACGTCTGAGCGAAGGTCTGGTGATTACTCAGGGCTTTATCGGCAGTGAAGGCAAAGGCCGCACCACCACGTTGGGGCGCGGCGGGAGCGATTATACGGCTGCCCTGCTGGCCGAAGCGCTGCACGCCACGCGCGTCGATATCTGGACCGATGTTCCAGGCATTTACACGACCGATCCGCGCGTTGTTCCGGCGGCGCAGCGTATTGATGAAATCGCCTTTGAAGAGGCCGCAGAAATGGCGACCTTTGGCGCGAAAGTGCTGCACCCGGCAACGTTGTTGCCAGCCGTGCGTAGCGATATCCCGGTGTTTGTTGGCTCCAGTAAGGATCCAAAAGCAGGCGGTACGCTGGTATGCAATAAAACCGCGAATCCACCGCTGTTCCGGGCGCTGGCACTGCGCCGTAAGCAAACGCTGCTAACGCTGCATAGCCTGAATATGCTGCACTCTCGCGGCTTTTTAGCGGAAGTGTTCGGCATCCTGGCACGCCACAATATCTCGGTAGATTTGATTACCACATCCGAAGTCAGCGTGGCGCTGACACTGGATACTACAGGTTCCACCTCCACCGGCGATACACTGTTAACACAGTCTCTGCTGATGGAACTGTCTGCCCTGTGTCGGGTTGAAGTGGAAGAAGGCCTGGCGCTGGTGGCACTGATTGGCAACGACCTGTCTAAAGCCTGTGGCGTGGGTAAAGAGGTATTCGGCGTACTGGAACCGTTCAACATCCGCATGATTTGCTACGGCGCATCCAGCCATAACCTGTGCTTCCTGGTGCCCGGTACTGAAGCCGAACAAGTGGTACAGAAGCTGCACCATAATTTGTTTGAATGAGTAGATACCAACGCCCGATGGCTCTTGTACCATCGGGCAGTTTCACCGCATCACCGTTTCATATAACAATCTGTCCAGCTCCCTGACATCGCCTTCCCGGCAATCCGGTAACGTCGGCGGAATCTCTCCTCTTTCCAGTTCGGCGCGGATAAACGCATGCAACAGTGGACAACGAGGGCCGTATTCCGCTTCACCTGCACACTGCTTGCGTTCCAGCAGTTCATCAATTTCCTGACGCAACGGCGCATCCAGTTCACTTCCCGCCAGCAGGTCGGCAAAACGCATCGGCGGCACGCCTTTCCCCGCTTCCACCCAACGCACCGCCAGCAGCGGCCGAATGACGTAAAAGTACTTTTTCAATCGCACGTCGTCACCTTGCAGATAGCCACGGAAGTTTTTTCGCGCCATCGAGTAGTAGTGCCAGCGGGCACGTAGCGGGGAAAACCATTTGGGCACCAACGCTTTCAGCGCCGACACGGTCACTTCATCCTGCTGATAGACCACTGGCGAATCCAGCCACTCGATAAGCGTAGGGTTTGCGCCTTTCAGTAACCCCAG
The DNA here is from genome assembly GCF_030332425.1 of Citrobacter sp. Cpo142. Taxonomy (NCBI): domain Bacteria; kingdom Pseudomonadati; phylum Pseudomonadota; class Gammaproteobacteria; order Enterobacterales; family Enterobacteriaceae; genus Citrobacter; species Citrobacter sp. Cpo142. The sequence continues at coordinate 31,745 of NZ_JAOWHW010000148.1, read as the reverse complement.
CGCCTTGCGCCATTCCCAACCGCAGACGTCCAGCTCATCATCTATCGGCAACTCGATAACATCTCGTGGCGCTTCGACCCGCAGATACCACTCAGGCGGATGAACATAGAGAAATCGCACGTCGTAGTCGCTGTCCGGCGAGGCAAATCCCCAGCCACGACTGCCGGATTCACAGGCATACAGCACCCTGACGCCATAGCGCTGCTCTACCTCTTTTAGCTGGCGCAATACCTTTTCGCGCATCGCGCCGTCCACTGTGTTGTAGCTCATTATTCTTATCCTTTTATGTTCACAAGGCCGTGCAGCACCTGATCCAGGCCTCCGAACACCGAGATTTTATCGATACGTTCAGCGACTCTTTCAAGGGTTTCCAGCTCTTTTAAGCGCAGCGCCACCGGGTTGTTTTCCATCACTTTCGCGGTATTCAACAGCGATCGCGTCGCGGCAGTCTCTTCACGACGGCGGATCACGTTGGCCTGGGCGGATTTCTCAGCTTCAACCAGTTGGGACAGGATGGCCTTCATATCCCCCGGCAGGACAATATCTTTCACGCCGAGCGAAGCGACCTCTATACCAAATGGCGTCATTCGGGCTTTCACCTGTGCGCTCACCACCTCATCGATCACCTGCTTATCTTCCAGCAGCTCGTCCAGCGTGCGCGTTCCCACCGCTTCCCGCAGGGCAAACTGCAATTCGCGGTAAAGGTGATCCAGCGGTTTGGTTAGTTGGCCAAAAGCCAGCAACACATCGCCATAACGCCAGTTTGCGGCCAGATTTAAACGCAGGTTGACCTTATCCTTGGTCAGGATCTCTTGTCCACCGACCTCCAGTACCTGTAAACGAGTATCAACAACTTCGGCTTCAATCAGATGGTTTACCTTCCAGTATGCGGTCAACCCCGGCGGCAACAGCGTCTGGGTTTCGCCATCAATTTTCAGCACACCAACATGCCACGCAGGAACCTGTACCGTTAAGATAGCTTCACGACCGTTCACCGTACCGTTACGTCGTGGCTGTAACACTGCATTCATCACCTCAACCGGTACCGAAACCTGACGAGTATCCATACGCACCAGCTTCAGTGCTTCCTCTGCGCGCCAGTACAGACGGCGCGTTCCCGGTGGCAAAATTTCCTGCAAGACGCCGTTCACATACAGCGCACCCGCTTCGGTATCGGTTAAATCGGCCACCACACAGTACTGCTCCACCCATGTAGGCTGGAAGCGACGTAAATACTCCGCCAGTGCTTCCGGAATTTCGCTGCCATCGGTATTGATCACCAGAACATCCGGTGTGTTAAACCATGGCAAACGGTGTTCACCTGCATCCAGTACCTGATAGTAATCACCCTGTCGGGATAAAAGGCCAAGCTGGCCTTTACGAATAGTGATTTTTTTCTTCATTTTTTATTCCTTATTGTGAGTCAGGTGCGGGTGCAGGGGCGAAGCGACAGGGGAATTCCCTTTTGCCTGTCGCACGGCATCATTACCGGCAGCCTGTTCTGGAGCGTGCTAACTGCACATTACTCCGCTTTATACCTTTGATTAACAACCAGTTTTCATTCGGAGGATGAAATTGGGAATCGAACCCACTGTGTGTCAGCGGCTGACGGAACACTCCCGGAAAACAGCCTGTGCCGTTCCTGACGTGCCGGCGGGGTTTAACCCCCTGCGTTTTCAGCGTGATTGACGTAAGAGTTATTGCCAGAAGCGTGCCAGAAATGAAAATCGTCAGAATTTATTTTTAATGAATTGATTTATATAAATTTAATTGTTGTCGCCAATATTGGCAGTTGTCTCACTCGGTTAATTTTTTTATCTTTTAATCTCTTAACTTATCTTTTTGGATAAACCATGAAAAAGCGGCGGGTTGTAATTGGCGTACTGGGTACGGTGCTGGACAAACGCGGTAAACGCGCCAATCGGTTTAAAAAGTGGCGCCCCACGGTTGGATTGTGCCAACAGCCTGATTTCCCTGTCGACAGACTGGAACTGCTCCACCAGCCACGCGATGAAGGCATGGCGCAAAGGTTGATTGAAGACGTCGCGCTGCTCTCACCTGACACCGAAGTACGCCCGCATGCCGTGACTATTAACGACCCCTGGGATTTTGAAGAGGTCTACGCCGCCTTTCTCGACTTCGCCACCCACTACAGCTTTGATACGGAAAACGAAGAGTATCTGGTGCACATCACCACCGGGACGCACGTCGCGCAGATCTGCTGGTTTCTGCTAACGGAAGCCCGCTACCTGCCCGCCAGCCTGCTGCAAACCAGCCCGGCACTAGCCGGTTCATCGGATGAGGCCGTTGCCGCCGGCGTTTGCTCGATAATCGATCTCGATTTAAGCCGCTACGCCACGCTCACCAGTCGTTTTCAGCGCGAACAGCAGCAGTCGATCTCTTTTCTGAAGGCCGGGATTGATACGCACAACGCCACCTTCAATAAACTGATCGATCGCATTGAGCGTGTGGCCCTACGTTCGACCGACCCGATCCTGCTCACCGGCCCCACCGGCGCGGGTAAATCCTTTCTGGCGAAACGTATTTTTCAGCTACGCCAGTCGCGGCATCTGGTGGCGGGAAAACTGGTCGCCGTCAACTGCGCAACCCTGCGTGGCGACAACGCGATGTCTACGTTGTTCGGTCACGTGAAAGGAGCGTTTACTGGCGCACTCACGGCGCGCAGCGGACTGCTGCGAGAAGCGGATGGCGGCGTGCTGTTTCTCGATGAGATAGCCGAACTGGGGTTAGACGAGCAGGCTATGCTGCTAAAAGCGATTGAAGAAAAAACCTTTTTCCCGTTTGGATCGGACAAAGAAGTACAGAGCGATTTTCAACTGATTGCCGGAACCCATCGTGATATGCAGCAATGGGTCGCCGAGGGCCGTTTTCGCGAAGATCTCTACGCGCGTATCAATATGTGGAACTTCGCCCTGCCCGGTCTGGCGCAGCGGCGGGAAGATATCGCTCCGAACGTCGAGTATGAGCTACACCGTTTTTCCAGCAGTAAACAGATGCAGATCCGTTTCGACAAAGAGGCACGTGCTTGTTATCTGGCATTTGCCTGCTCCCCACAGGCGCAGTGGCGCGGCAATTTTCGCGAGCTAAGTTCATCCATCGCGCGAATGGCGACGCTTGCCGAACAGGGACGCATCACCTTATCCCTTGTCGAAGAAGAAATTGCGCTGTTAAAAGAGAGTTGGCAGATTAACGATACGCAACCGGAACTGAACATGGACATTGACCTTTTCGATCGCCGCCAGTTAGAAACGGTGCTGGAAGTGTGCCGCCGCAGCGCGTCGCTGTCGGAAGCCGGACGCGAACTGTTTGCCGTCTCACGGCAGAAAAAAGCCAATCCTAACGATGCAGACCGCCTGCGCAAATATCTCGCCCGCTTCGGGCTGAGCTGGGAAAGCGTTCGCAGCGGAACATAAACATAATTTGTTTGAATAATATTCCATCACGCGATAAACAATAACTATAGCCGGGCTCGATCCCGGCTTTTTTATAACAACACAACACATTTCAATCGCAAGGAATATAACATGCTCGCTACTCTCACGCGGCTGTTCCCGTTATGGGCACTGCTGCTCTCTGTTGTTGCGTATTACACGCCCACCACCTTTACGCCTGTCGGGCCATTCGTGCCGTCGTTACTGATGCTGATCATGTTCGGTATGGGCGTTCACCTGAAGGTAGACGACTTTAAACGCGTACTCTCACGTCCTGCACCGGTCGCGGCAGGTATTTTTCTGCACTATCTGGTGATGCCGCTCGCCGCATGGATTTTGGCGCTGGCTTTTAATATGCCGCCGGAACTGTCCGCAGGGATGGTGCTGGTCGGTAGCGTCGCCAGCGGAACAGCATCAAACGTAATGATCTATCTGGCAAAAGGCGATGTGGCGCTCTCTGTGACTATTTCATCGGTTTCAACGTTGGTCGGCGTTGTCGCCACACCGCTGCTGACACGGCTGTATGTCGACGCGCATATCCAGGTGGATGTGATGGGTATGCTGCTGAGTATCCTGCAGATCGTGGTCATTCCAATTGCGTTGGGGTTGGTCATTCACCACCTGTTCCCACGCGTCGTAAAAGTCGTGGAACCGTATCTGCCCGCATTTTCAATGGTGTGCATTCTGGCAATCATCAGCGCCGTCGTGGCGGGTTCTGCCTCGCACATTGCATCCGTCGGCTTTGTGGTGATTATCGCCGTAATCCTACATAACACCATTGGCCTGCTCAGCGGCTACTGGGGCGGAAAATTGTTTGGTTTCGACGAGTCAACCTGCCGTACGTTGGCAATTGAAGTGGGCATGCAGAATTCAGGACTTGCCGCTGCGCTGGGCAAGATCTACTTTGGCCCGCTTGCCGCCCTGCCTGGCGCGTTATTCTCCGTCTGGCACAACCTTTCCGGTTCGCTGTTGGCAGGCTACTGGTCCGGTAAGTCGATTGAAGAGAAACCACACTCAGTAAAACAACACTAATCTTCATAAATGGAGGAGGCATCCTCCATTTCTCCCTACCCGCATTTGAACCCCATCACAAAACAACAAACATCAACATAAAACAAAATAATTATTTAATTGTTATTTTTCAATAAAATACACAAACGAACCTGTTTTTAATTCAAATTTAATCATTTTTCTAATGTTGATTTAGTTTGTTTTAATTGGGAATATGATTTCACTACAACACAGATAAACCCTTACCCTATCTTCGAGGCCGCTATGAAAAAAATTGCGATTATTGGAAGCAGTGGAGGCAACCTCTACAACCTGGGTGGTGCTGAACCAGAAAAGCTACTCCAGGAAATTTACCAGCAGTGCGAAGCCGCAGGAGTGGAAGTTGCCGCTGTGCAGTTCATTGCGGCAGAAGCCTCAATGGACGTTGCCAAAGCTCACACGCCAGCGTCGGTATTTGCACTAACCACAGAAAACCAACAAAAACCACAAAGGATATTTCAGGGCAAACTTTCAGATGTGAACGACTCGGTAGTTGAGAGCGATTGCAGGATTGCTGAAATGATCCGTAACGGTGAGATCGACGGGATCATCGTGATGAGCGCCGATCCGGTGAAGGCCAACCAGGCGGTCTTTGCCGCAGCTGTTGAAATGAAAACACCGATTGTTGGCACCGGCGGAACCTCAATGGCGCTAGTGGCGGCAAAGGGGGCAAATGTCGTCGCAACATCGGGCACGACGGGTACCACCAGTCGAACCCGCGCAGTTTCCTTCATCGCATCACTGTGTAAGCACTGGGGTGTTAAATACAAACCACAGTTGGGCAGTGCTTCTCCTTCACAGGGCGGTTCTGGAAAAAGTCTGCTTAAGCGCTTCAATATTCGCAGCATAATGATCCCTGCGCTGCCGGGCTTTATCGCTATGGCAATCGTGCTCGCACTCAGTCACATTCCTGGCCTGGAAAAACTCAACGATATATTTGAAATTCTGCTGAAGGGCCTGCCGGTTTTAGTTGCGGTTCTCGCAGCAAAACAGATTTCGGAACTGGATGAAGTCTCTATTGTTGCCGGGGTGGTCGCCGGGGTGCTTTCCGTCGAAGGTGGTCTGATTGGCGGGATCATCGGTGGTTTGATGGCCGGGATTTTCGTTCGTTGGCTGTTTGAACTATGCCTGAATTGGCGCTTTCCGATGACCACCGTCAACATTGTAGCGGGTGGGATCTCGGGCCTGGCCGCTGGCTTAATCATGCACTATCTGCTGAGTCCACTGGCGCTGTCAGCAGGTAATTACATCAAACTGGCTATCGAAACCACGCTGGCCTTCAGCCCTATTCTTGCCGGCCTGCTGGCTGGGTTGGTTATCTGGCCAGCTATTCTGGGGGGAGTCTATCACGCAGTCATTCTGCCGCTGGTGCTCCTGGAAATGGAAAAATCCGGAGTCAGCTTCCTCGGCGCTGTCGATATGGTAGGCCTGGTGATGGTTGCTGCAGGAATCAACCTGGCTAACGTCATCGCACCACGAGAAAAAAGCGAAGCTGCCGTCGCGACACCCGGCCTGCTTATCAACCTCGGCTTTGGGACCTTCGTTGAATCGGCCTATCCGTTCATGTTTGCCAACAAAATTGTCTTTGGTTCAGCAATCGTTTGGGCCGGTCTGGGCGGCATGATGCTGGGTTTCTTTAACGTTAAAGGCGTGGCTTATGTCCCCGCATTTGCCTCTCCGTTCTTATCCAGCAATGCGCTGCAAATGGCGATTGTGATGGTTACCGTCATGGGCCTGACCTGTATTTCCACCATTATTGCCAACCGTTTTAAGGCTGTAGCACAGAAAGAATCTACCGCGTCAGCCCATTAATTAATGCACCAACACCAGAGGTACACCATGTTTAAAGGCGATATGAATAAAAAACGCGCTAAAGCGTTACAGAAAGTGAAAGATGCCATCACGCTGCACGGCGGGCAGACCATCCTCAGCACAGGGATAACCGGCGACGATGCGCGTCTGGCAAAGGCAGTATGTGAGGCGGGCGTTAAGCTGCTCGAACCGAACCATCCCGCACTGGCGCTGGCGCGTGGGCATAAGGGGGTGAGCAACATGCACGCGGCGGAACAAATCCGCCACGAAATTACTAACAGCCAGATGGCCGAAGCAGTACATGGCGTACGTAATGTGGTTCCTGACGATATCTTCATTACTGTCGGTATCGCAGGTGGCTTTACCGAAACGTTACCGGTCCCGCTCACGGAAACAGAGATACTGGAGATTGCCCGTGCTGGTGCCGATGGCTTACACACCCATAAATCCGACTGGGACGATCTACAGGACATCGTTAATCTCGCCCATCAGTATGGCCTGACCGTTGATGCTTATATTGGTCACCCGGATGACCTGCATACTTTCGGTATTCCTGCGCGTACTCCGGAAGAGGTCGCCAGCGTAGCAAAACGGATGCAGGAGATAGGCGTCGACATGATTGGTTTAATGACCGGTATGAGCTACGAAGGCGTAGCCGCAGGTGATATTCCGCAAGCCATTAAAGATCGCCTGTGGGCGCTGGTCGGCGCGGTAAGCGTGCCGACGCTGGCGGAAGGCGGAATTAACCTCGCCAATGCCAAAGCGTTTAAGGATACCGGGGTCAATATTCTGGTCGTCGGTACGGCAATCGACAATATGGTCTGCAACGCCGCCAAAGAGGCTGTCACGCCGTTTATTGCGCATTGAGATTAAGGGAAATAAGCATGTTACTGGTCACCGATCTGGATGGAACACTACTGACTTCGCAAAAGACAATCAGTCCACGCACACGTCAGGCACTCATTGAATTCCACCAGCGCGGTGGCCTGCTGGCCGCCTGTTCCGCCAGACCGGTCTCCTCTATGATGCGCCTGCTACAGCAGCAGCAGGTTAATACGCTGTTTGGCTGGTGCGCAGGCTTCAACGGAGGTCAGATCCTCGAGATGGCGCAGCAGCACAATATTCATACTGCAGCGCTCTCTTGTATGAATCTTCGGGATATTGACCGGCATATTTCGCTTTCCCTCTGTCCTCATCACTTTTTTAGCGCCGATGCTATTTATCATCGTTGCGACCAACAGATTGCGCCATGGACAACTTATGAAGCCCGTTTATTTGAATTACCACTTATTTTGGCAGCGCCTGGAAATATTTTAAATCGGCAGGATATTTATAAAATCACACTCGTTACCGAGCAGTTAAAAATAAATGCACTATGTGCAGAAGTGAATAATAAATTGCCTTATGGCTATACAGCGACTATCACTGGGGAGAATTACATTGATATCCAACGCAGCGAAATAAATAAAGGTTATGCTATTAGCATGTTAATGCGCCAGCTAAATATAACAGCAGAAAAGGTTGCGGCGATTGGCGACCAGCAAAACGATATCAGTATGTTTTCCGCCGCCGGCATTGGTATTGCAATGGGGAATGCACCTGAGGCAGTAAAACGACAAGCCAGCTATGTGACTGCCTCTAATGATGATGAGGGTTTTGTCTGTGCGCTGGAGTGGTTGCGTTGCTCTGCACATCCAGTTACCATGCGCCAAAGCACGACGTTGGCGGAAAATAATGAACCCGATTAAAAGAAGAAAACATATCCTCGATGAATTAAATAAATTCGGTGAAGTGACGGTTATCAAATTATCGGAAACGTTAAAAGTCACATCAGAGACCATTCGCCGCGACCTCTCCATTCTGGAGTCTGAAGGGCAAATTACTAAGATTCACGGCGGTGCCGTCAAAAAGCAGGTTGTTCAGGAAGATGAATTTGGCGCGCGGATTGATATACACCGCGAAGAGAAAATGGCAATTGGTAAACTTGCCGCCGGGATGGTCAGCGAGCACGATACTTTATTCATTGATTCTTGTACCACCAATCTTATTCTGGCCGAACAATTACCTCCTCTGGCCTATTCCGTAATTACCAACTCAGCCTTAATTGCCGATAAAATCAAAGAACATAATCTTAAAGCGCGCGTTTATGTATTAGGTGGTGAATATGACTACCATTTCCGTGCCAATCTCGGCGTTTCCGTTTGTCAGCAAATAAACACTATTCACGCAGATATCTGCTTCATCGGCGCGGGCGGTGTTTCACCTCAACATGGTGTGCTGGTGAAAAGCTTCGATGAAGCCTATGTTGCCAAATCAATGATTGCTATGAGTAAAAAGTCGGTAATTCTTGCCGACCATACAAAATTTGGCCAGGACGGTGTGATGTGTATCGCCACATTAAAAGAGATCGATAACATCATCACAGACAAGCGATTCAGAACAACGGGCTATACACAGCAGGACTTCGCCGGAAAATTACGTATTGCTGAATAATACAATGCATGACGCTATCAGCAGGTTCTGGATTACCGTACACTGAGGATATCGGCTAACAGAGGGCACCCATATGGCACTCCCCCGCATTACCCAAAAAGAGATGACCGAGCGCGAACAGCGTGAACTGAAAACGCTGCTCGACCGCGCGCGCATTGCGCATGGTCGGCTGCTTACCAACGCTGAAACAAACAGCATCAAGAAAGAGTACATCGATAAACTGATGGCGCAGCGCGAAGCAGAAGCTAAAAAAGCCCGCCAGTTAAAGAAAAAGCAGGCTTATAAACCGGATGCGGAAGCATCGTTTTCCTGGTCAGCAAATACGCCGACGCGCGGCAGACGTTAGCGTCCCTTCTTCTTACGCCCCGGAGAGGTAAAACGCTTACCGTTTGCCGCCGGGCGCGATTTTTCTTTCTCCGCTGATTTTTCGATTTTCACCACCGGACGCTTAATGCCTGCGGTTTTTGGCTTCGCTTTCGCCTTCGGTTTGGCTTCTGAGGACGAGTTCTCAATCAGCTTGAACAGATCGATCAGTTCGTCATCTGTCAGGTCGCGCCATTCACCAAGCGGCAGGCCGGACAAACCAACGTTCATGATTCGCGTACGCTCAAGCTTGGTAACTTCATAGCCAAAGTGTTCGCACATACGACGGATCTGACGGTTAAGTCCCTGAATCAGCGTAATGCGAAACACAAACGGCGCTTCTTTCTTCACCTTACATTTTTTGGTGACGGTACCGAGAATGGGCACACCGGCCCCCATCCCACGGATAAAGTCATCAGTGACCGGCTTATCGACCGTCACCAGATACTCTTTTTCGTGATCGTTACCGGCACGCAGGATTTTATTCACCAGGTCGCCGTGGTTGGTCAGAAAGATAAGTCCCTGGGAATCTTTGTCCAGACGGCCAATTGGAAACACGCGCTTGCTGTGATTCACGAAATCAACAATGTTGTCGCGTTCGCTGTCTTCGGTGGTGCTGACAATCCCTACCGGCTTGTTCAGCGCGATAAAAACCAGATCTTCCGCTTCACGCGGCTCAATCAACCGACCATTTACTTTTACGACGTCGCCAGGCATCACCTGATCGCCGATGGTGGCGCGTTTACCATTCAGGAAGACATTCCCTTGTTCGATAAAGCGATCCGCCTCGCGACGCGAGCAGATTCCGCTTTCACTGATGTATTTATTTAATCGGATAGATGAGTCGGGCAGCATAATTTCTCCTGTATACACTTCATCCTGCAAGCTGTCTCTGCGTTGGCTACCCTCACTCACCCAGGTCACATAGCAATCTATGCTCCCGGGGGTTCGCTCCCTTGCCGCCTTGATACAACTTGAATGACTTTGTGTATTAAAAGCGAAATATACCCTACCTTGCGGACGATAAAAAATAATCGTGTTCGACTACCCACGCGCTATTTGTGATCCGTCACACCTTTTGACACAAAAGTGTCAGCGATCCATCCCTGCAATTTTGTTGAGTGAAAACAAGCAGAATCAATATATTAGAGAGGCATGCACATCTGTGCCGACAACGCGCCATCACCACATCAAATGTGCAACACAATCGGTCATTTCAGGACGATGAAATAAGTGAAAATAGCTTTGAGATGGAGAACAGATGGGGTTATATCAGATCAAGAAGGCAATTTCGTGATTTGCACAAATGTGCAGGAGTCCAAAAATGGCGACGGAAAACAGCGATGATATCCGCCTGATCGTAAAAATAGCGCAGCTGTATTACGAACAGGATATGACACAAGCGCAAATAGCTCGCGAGCTGGGTATTTATCGCACCACGATCAGCCGGTTACTAAAACGTGGACGCGAGCAGGGTATCGTCACCATCGCCATTAATTACGACTACAACGAAAATCTGTGGCTGGAACAGCAGCTAAAACAGAAATTTGGCCTGAAAGAGGCGGTCGTAGTCTCCTGCGATAGCGAGCAGGAAGATGAACAACTTAATATGATGGGCGCACATGGCGCACAGTTGCTGGAACGCTTACTGGAACCTGGGGACATTATCGGGTTCTCATGGGGCCGCGCGGTACGGGGACTGGTGGAAGGATTATCTCCTGCCAGCCAGTCGCGCCAGCTGATCTGTGTGCCGATTATCGGCGGACCATCCGGCAAGCTTGAAAGCCGCTACCACGTCAATACGCTGACCTACGGCGCTGCGGCAAAGCTCAAAGGGGAATCACACCTGGCAGATTTCCCGGCACTGCTGGAAAACCCGCTGATCCGTAACGGGATCATGCAGTCACGACATTTTAAATCGATTTCTGCGTACTGGGATAATCTGGACATCGCGCTGGTCGGGATTGGATCTCCGGCGATACGTGATGGCGCTAACTGGCACGCTTTTTACGGCAGTGAAGAGAGTGATGACCTGCATGCCCGCCAGGTCGCCGGAGACATTTGCTCGCGCTTTTACGATATCAACGGTGTAACCGTAGAGACCAATATGAGTGAAAAGACGCTCTCCATCGAAACCAATAAATTAAAACAGGCGCGTTACTCCATTGGCATTGCAATGGGTGAAGAAAAATACAGTGGGATATTAGGCGCATTACGTGGGAATTATATTAACTGTTTAGTCACCAACAGCAATACCGCTGAGTTATTGTTGAAGTAAATAAATTCTAATTGGTCCTACCATAATTAAATTTATGTGGGATCCCCTTATCTGAAATCGGGAGTTAATTATGCAAACGTGGTTAAACTTGCAGGGCAAAGTCATTATTGTTACCGGTGGTGCATCCGGAATTGGTCTGGCAATTGTCGAGGAGTTATTAGCGCAAGGCGCTAATGTGCAAATGGCAGATATTCATAGCGGAGAAGGTAAATACGATAGAAATGACGGGTATCATTTCTGGCCAACGGATATTTCCAGTGCCAAAGAGGTTAATCATACGGTCGCTGAAATTATCCAACGCTACGGACGTATTGATGGGCTGGTAAATAATGCTGGCGTTAATTTTCCGCGTCTGCTGGTCGATGAAAAAGCACCCGCCGGGCAATACGAACTCAACGAAGCTGCTTTTGAAAAAATGGTTAATATCAACCAGAAAGGTGTGTTCTTAATGTCGCAGGCAGCGGCACGCCAAATGGTAAAACAGCGTAACGGCGTGATTGTGAATGTCTCTTCTGAAAGCGGACTGGAAGGTTCTGAAGGTCAAAGCTGTTACGCCGCGACCAAAGCCGCATTGAATAGCTTTACCCGTTCCTGGTCGAAAGAGTTGGGCAAACACGGCATCCGTGTAGTTGGCATTGCACCTGGCATTCTGGAAAAAACCGGACTGCGGACCCCCGAGTATGAAGAAGCGCTGGCCTGGACCCGCAACATCACCGTCGAACAGCTGCGCGAGGGCTACACCAAGAACGCGATCCCGATTGGTCGTTCAGGACGCTTAAGTGAAGTCGCTGATTTTGTTTGTTATCTTTTATCTGAGCGTGCCAGTTACATCACCGGAGTAACCACTAACATTGCGGGCGGAAAAACGCGCGGCTAAGGAGATTTTATGGTCAATGCAATCTTCTGTGCTCACGGCAAACTGGCCTGCGCCATGCTGGAATCAGTACAGATGGTTTACGGTGATGCCAACGTTGAAGCCGTGGCATTTGTCCCCGGAGAGAACGCCAGCGACATTGTGGAAAAGCTAAAAAAGTTAGTAAGTATTCACACTGGCGATGAATGGCTGATTGCCGTCGATTTGCAGTGTGGCAGTCCCTGGAATGCCGCTGCGACGCTGGCGATGCACAATCCGGCGATACGGGTCATTAGCGGGTTATCACTGCCGTTGGCGCTGGAACTGGTAGACAACCAAAGCAATATGAATGTGGATGAACTGTGCGAACACCTGACGACCATTGCTCAACAAACCTGTGTCGTCTGGCAACATCTGGAAACGACCGAAGAGGATTTCTGATGAACATTACCCTTGCTCGTATTGATGACCGCCTGATCCACGGTCAGGTCACCACCGTCTGGTCGAAGGTGGCAAATGCCCAACGGATTATTATCTGTAATGACGACGTTTATAACGATGAAGTACGTCGCACATTATTACGTCAGGCCGCCCCACCGGGAATAAAAGTGAACGTCGTTAATATCGAAAAGGCGGTCGCGGTTTACCATAATCCGCAATACCAGAACGAAACCGTTTTTTATCTGTTTACCCGCCCACAGGATGCATTAGCAATGGTCAAGCAAGGCGTGAAAATCGCCACGTTAAATATTGGTGGTATGGCCTGGCGACCGGGTAAAAAACAATTAACTAAAGCCGTTTCTTTAGACAGTGACGACATTAATGCGTTTCGAGAATTAGCTAAACTGGGTGTCACGCTGGATTTACGCGTCGTCGCATCCGATCCATCTATTAATATTCTCGAAAAAATAGAAGAACAATCGTTCGCTGAATAAATAAAAATGCCTGTGTTCTTATGCTTTAACAGGCAGGGATGATCACATTCACAAGGTGACATATTATGGAAATAAGTACCCTACAAATTATCGCCATATTCCTATTTTCCTGTATTGCCGGAATGGGCAGCGTGCTGGATGAGTTCCAGACCCACCGTCCGCTAATTGCTTGTACCGTTATCGGCCTGATCCTTGGTGATTTAAAAACCGGGATTATGCTCGGCGGCACGCTGGAGTTAATCGCTCTTGGTTGGATGAACGTCGGCGCAGCGCAGTCTCCCGATTCGGCGCTCGCCAGTATTATCTCCGCCATTCTGGTTATCGTCGGTCAGCAAAGCATTGCTACCGGTATCGCCATCGCCCTGCCAGTCGCGGCGGCAGGTCAGGTACTAACTGTCTTTGCCCGTACCATCACCGTGGTGTTCCAGCACGCGGCGGATAAAGCAGCCGAAGACGCCCGCTTTCGCACCATCGACATGCTGCACGTTTCCGCTCTCGGCGTACAGGCGCTGCGCGTTGCCATTCCTGCATTAATCGTCTCGCTGTTTGTCAGCGCCGATATGGTCAGCAATATGCTCAACGCCATTCCGGAATTCGTCACCCGCGGATTGCAGATTGCCGGTGGCTTTATCGTGGTGGTCGGCTACGCCATGGTGCTGCGCATGATGGGCGTGAAGTACCTGATGCCCTTCTTCTTCCTCGGGTTTATCGCTGGGGGGTATCTCGATTTGAGTCTGCTGGCTTTCGGTGGGGTTGGCGTGATTATCGCGCTGGTCTACATCCAGTTGAACCCACAGTGGCGTAAAGCCGAACCGCAGGCGCAACCCGCCTCTTCTCAAGCTCTCGATCAGCTTGATGACTAATGGAGCCAGCCATGGAACAGAAAAAACTAACCAAATCCGACCTGTTTAGCATGTTTGTTCGCTCCAACCTGCAGCAGGCGTCATTCAACTTTGAACGCATTCATGGACTGGGCTTTTGCTACGACATGATCCCTGCCATCAAGCGCCTGTATCCGCTGAAAGAGGACCAGGTTGCAGCTCTCAAACGCCACCTGGTGTTTTTCAACACCACGCCTGCCGTGTGCGGCCCGGTGATTGGCGTGACCGCCGCGATGGAAGAAGCTCGCGCCAATGGTGCGGAAATTGACGACGGTGCTATCAACGGCATCAAAGTTGGGCTGATGGGCCCGCTGGCCGGTGTTGGCGACCCGTTGGTCTGGGGAACATTGCGCCCGATTACCGCCGCGCTCGGCGCATCGCTGGCGCTGTCCGGAAACATTCTCGGCCCACTATCATTCTTCTTTATTTTCAATGCAGTACGTCTTGCCATGAAGTGGTACGGCTTACAGCTTGGCTTTCGTAAAGGGGTCAATATCGTCAGCGACATGGGCGGCAACCTGCTGCAGAAACTGACCGAAGGCGCATCGATTCTTGGCCTGTTTGTCATGGGGGTGCTGGTCACCAAATGGACCAGCATCAACGTGCCGCTGGTGGTATCGCAAACGCCTGGCGCAGACGGCACCACCGTCACCATGACCGTGCAGAACATTCTCGACCAACTCTGCCCTGGCCTGCTGGCGCTGGGTCTGACGCTGCTGATGGTGCGTCTGCTCAACAAGAAAATTAATCCGGTATGGCTGATCTTCGCCCTGTTTGCGCTGGGGATTATCGGTAACGCGCTGGGTTTCCTGTCCTGATTTTTTCGCTCCGGCAATGCCGGGGCAACTTCAACAAATAGTCCTCGAAAGAGGAAGAGGTGGTAACAATGCAAACAACAACAGCTTTACGCCTTTATGGTAAACGCGATCTGCGCCTGGAAACCTTCGATCTTCCTGAAATGCAGGACGATGAAATTCTGGCCTCAGTCGTAACCGACAGCCTGTGCCTTTCTTCCTGGAAAGAGGCTAACCAGGGCGAGAACCACAAAAAGGTGCCGGATGATGTGGCCACCAACCCGATCATCATCGGTCACGAGTTTTGCGGCGATATTATTGCCGTGGGGAAAAAATGGCAGCATAAGTTTCAGCCCGGCCAGCGCTATGTCACTCAGGCTAACCTGCAACTGCCGGATCGCCCGGACTGCCCCGGCTACTCCTTCCCGTGGGTAGGCGGTGAAGCCACGCACGTTATCATTCCTGATGAAGTCATGGAGCAGGACTGCCTGTTGGCCTACGAAGGTGAAACCTATTTTGAAGGCTCGCTGGTTGAGCCGCTGTCCTGCGTGATTGGCGCATTCAACGCCAACTATCACCTACAGGAAGGTACTTATAACCACAAGATGGGCATTCGTCCGCAGGGGCGTACACTGATACTCGGCGGCACCGGGCCGATGGGACTACTGGCGATCGACTACGCGCTGCATGGTCCGGTTAACCCAGCGCTGCTGGTGGTGACCGACACCAATAACGACAAGCTGAGCTACGCCCGCAAGCACTATCCATCAGAACCACAAACGTTGATCCATTATCTCCACGCGCAGGATGCGAGTTATGACAGCTTGATGGCGCTGAGCGGCGGGCACGGGTTTGATGACATCTTTGTGTTTGTGCCCAATGAACAGCTGGTCACGCTGGCCTCTTCCCTGCTGGCTGCCGATGGCTGCATGAATTTCTTTGCGGGTCCGCAGGATAAGCAGTTTAGCGCGCCGATTAACTTCTACGACGTGCACTATGGCTTCACCCATTATGTTGGGACATCTGGCGGCAATACCGACGACATGCGCGCGGCGGTAAAACTGATCGAAGAGAAGAAAGTTCAGGCGGCAAAAGTGGTGACGCACATTCTGGGATTGAATGCGGCAGGTGAAACAACGCTGGAACTGCCGCAAGTCGGTGGGGGTAAAAAACTGGTTTACACCGGAAAAGCATTGCCGTTAACTGCGCTCACCCAGATTGACGATCCGGCCTTGCGCGATATCCTGGAGCGTCATCAGGGGATCTGGTCGCAGGAAGCCGAACAATACATATTGTCTCACGCCGAGGAGATTTAACATGATTAACCGCGACACCCAGTTGTGCATGTCGCTTGCCGGTCGCCCCGGCAACTTTGGCACACGCTTTCATAACTATCTGTATGAAAAGTTAGGGTTAAATTTTATCTACAAAGCCTTTACTACGCAGGATATTGAGGCCGCAGTGAAAGGCGTTCGCGCACTCGGGATTCGCGGCTGTGCGGTCTCTATGCCGTTTAAAGAGAGTTGCATGCCGTTTCTGGATGCCATCGATCCTTCCGCAAAAGTCATTGATTCCGTCAACACCATTGTCAATGACAACGGTACGCTGACAGGATTTAACACCGACTACATTGCGGTAAAAAGCCTGATTACCAGCCACCAGCTTGATAACCACGCACGCGTCATGATCCGCGGCAGCGGTGGAATGGGTAAAGCTGTCATTGCTGCATTTCGCGATGCCGGTTTTCGCGATGTGATCGTCGCCGCCCGTAACCGGGAGAGCGGTCCGGCGCTGGCAAAACAGTACGGTTTCCAGTGGCAACCGCAGCCGGAAGGGATTACCTGCGATATTCTGGTCAACGTGACGCCCGTCGGCATGGCTGGCGGTAAAGAGAGCGATGAACTGGCCTACAGCGAAGCGATAGTCGCTGCCGCCAGCGTGGTGTTTGACGTCGTCGCCCTGCCGCCGGAAACACCGGTAATCAAACTGGCACAGCAATTAGGTAAAAAGACCATCAGCGGTGCAGAGGTGATTGCCTTACAGGCCGTGGAGCAGTTCGCCATGTACACCGGCGTACGCCCGGATGACGCGCTAATCGCCGAAGCAGCAGAATTTGCTCGGGCGGGGTAACGAAGCAGGAAGAGAGCGCCAGGGATGGGCGCTCTAATAGCCATTAATCAGAATGACCTTTGAAAATCACTGAACGAACCGTTTTCTTCCACCCATTGATTTAATTGCCCTCGAAACAGGCGATGCAGCGTACATAGCAAAAGCACTGGGCGTGGTGGCTCGCGCTAAGGGAATAGCGAACATTGCGGCAAAAACGGGATTATCCCGTGAGCAGCTTTATCGCTCTTTTAGTGAGAAAGGTAACCCGACGCTGAAAACCACCCTTGCAGTGATGAAGGTACTCGGCATTGAATTGACACTTAAAAAATAGCCTCAGCTTCTGTCCCCCCTTCCAACATCGTGAGCCATATCAGTAAGGCGCCTGGCTGATAGTGGTAGCATTAGCGCGGTTTGTAATTTTCTGATTACATGGAGAAATGATGGAACTGCTTTTATTGAGTAACTCGACGCTGCCGGGCAAAGGCTGGATGGAACATGCGCTGCCGCTGATTGCTGAACAACTGAATGGTCGCCGTACGGCGGTGTTTATTCCGTTCGCTGGCGTGACGCAAACCTGGGATGAGTACACGGCGAAAACGGCAGCCATCTTTGCGCCAATGGGCGTCAACGTTACGGGTATTCATACCGTTGCCGACCCGATTGCCGCTATTGAAAACGCAGAGCTGGTGATTGTCGGCGGGGGTAATACCTTCCAGTTACTGAAAGAAAGCCGCGAACGCGGACTGCTGGTGCCGATTGTGGATGTCGTCAAACGCGGTGCGCTGTACATTGGCTGGAGCGCGGGTTCTAACCTCGCCTGCCAGACCATCCGCACCACCAACGACATGCCGATTGTTGATCCAAAAGGCTTTGATGCGCTCGGTCTGTTCCCGCTGCAAATTAACCCACACTTCACCAACGCGCTGCCGGAAGGCCACAAAGGCGAAACGCGTGAACAGCGTATCCGCGAGCTGCTGGTTGTGGCACCGGAGCTGACGGTGATTGGCTTGCCGGAAGGTAACTGGATCAAGGTGAGTAACGGTCAATCCGTGCTCGGCGGCCCGAACACCACGTATATCTTTAAAGCAGGTGAAGAGGCGGTTGCCGTTGAAGCAGGCCATTGCTTTTAGTTGATTTATTGTCTGATGCCGGATGGCGGCTTCGCTTTATCCGGGCTACAACTGTAGGCCTGATAAGCGCAGCGCCATCAGGCAGTTCAGCGCACATTGCCGGATGCGGCTTCGCCTTATCCGGCCTACAAAGTAAACGACAACATTGCCGGAGGGCGGCATAAATGCCTTATCCGGCCTACCGCTTCACCTCACTCAAAAATCATCCCGCCCATCGTCTTCATCCGGCTGTTCCAGCACGCTGTAAGCCACGGAGCAAAACAGCGAGTTCAGACGCTGCATATCGCCCAACAGCGCCAGGTGCAACGAGCTGGTCTCGATGCTCTGCACGTTCTGTTGATGCAGACGGTCAACGTGCGCATGCGAATAACGACGATTGAGAATACGGAAGCGGTGCTTGCTGCGGCGCAGACGACGGGCACTGGTCACATCTCCTGAGAAGAACACCGACATCGCCAGCTGCAGATTGCTGAGCAACTGATCGTAGAGCGCATCCAGTTCTTTCAGCCCTTCGACAGAGAATGCCCGGCGGGCGGCCAGCGACTTATCGGCTATCTCGCTGCCCATACGTTCGACAATATCGGAAGCCTGCTCAAGGTTGAGCGACATTTCGATAATCTCCGCCCAACGGCGCGATTCCTCTTCCGCCAGCTCATCCTTTGGCATCCGCGCCAGATAGAGCTTAATTGCCGTGTACAGCACGTTAATGTCGTCCGCCATCCTGCGCAGCTCTTTTTCTTCACGCGGCTCGCCATGCATCACCTTCTTCAGCCCGTCCATCATCTGCTCCATCGCGTCGCCGATACGCAGGGCTTCACGGGCGGCATTGGCCAGAGCGAGCGTCGGCGTATCCAGCGCGCTGACGTCCAGATGTTTGGGTTTAAGATGTGCATCCAGCTCCGGCTCATCGCGGATGATGCGCTTACAAAAACGCGCCATCGGTTCGGCGAACGGCACCATCGCCACGCAGCGCACCAGGTTGTAGAAGACGTGGAAGTAGATAACCAGTTCAGATTTCGGCAGCGGCAGTTCATCCATCAGATTGGCCAGCGGATGAACAAACGGCAGGATAATCAGGCTCCCCACCAGCTTAAACAGCAGGCTACCGAGCGCCACACGACGTGCTGCGGCGTTAGCGGCGCTGTTATTCAACATCGCCAGCAGGCCGGACCCGAGGTTGGCACCAATCACCAGACACAACGCCACCGGGAACGAGATAATACCTGCCGCGGTCAGCGTGGCCGTCAGCAGCACCGCCGCCAGGCTGGAGTAACTGATAATCGCAAACATGGCGCCAATCAGCGCATCGAGCATAATATCGCCGGTAAGCGAGGCAAAAATAACCTGTACACCATTAGCCTGGGTGATCGGCGTTACCGCCTGCACAATCAGCTCCAGCGCCAGCAAAATCAACCCCAGTCCAATACCAACCCGCCCCAGTTGCCCCACGCGGGACTGCTTACGACCGAGAAAGAAGATCACGCCGATAAAAATCAGCAGTGGCGACAGCCAGGAGAGATCGAAGGTCAGGATACGCGCCATCAGCGCGGTCCCCACGTCGGCGCCGAGCACTATGACCAGCGCAGGGGTGAGCGCCACGAGATCTTGTGCAACAAACGAGGTCACCAGCATGGTGGTGGCGTTGCTACTTTGCACCAGCGCCGTTACGCCGATACCTGCACAAAAGGCGAGCGGCTTCTTTTCAACGCTACGGCTGAGCACGGTACGCAAGCGGGCGCCAAAGACGCGCATCACGCCGGTACGCACAATATGCGTACCCCAAACCAGCATCGCGACGGCAGAAAGCAGGTGTAACAGAGTTAACACGGAATCAGGTTCTCCTTATTTTTA
The DNA here is from genome assembly GCF_030332425.1 of Citrobacter sp. Cpo142. NCBI lineage: Bacteria > Pseudomonadati > Pseudomonadota > Gammaproteobacteria > Enterobacterales > Enterobacteriaceae > Citrobacter > Citrobacter sp. Cpo142. Next base: position 11,744 of record NZ_JAOWHW010000148.1, on the reverse strand, counting down.
TGGTTTTTTGAGGCTCATTTGCCTGATGGCGCTGCGCTTATCAGGCCTACAAATCATCCCTATGTAGGCCGAATAAGGCGTTTACGCCGCCATCCGGCAACGGCCCCCTTTCAGTATAAGGGTTTAAACGTAATAAAGAGACAGGGCACTCATTGAGCGCCCTGTTTGTTGTAAAGAAAGATGACAGTTTTGTGAATCAGTCGGCGTCATAGCCGAGGTTCGGCGCTAACCAGCGCTCCACTTCTGCCACGCTCATGCCTTTACGGAAGGCATAATCTTCAACCTGATCGCGCTGGATTTGCGCCACGGCGTAGTACTTGCTGTCCGGATGACTGAAATACCAGCCGGAGACCGACGCGCCTGGCCACATGGCGAAAGATTCGGTGAGTTTCATCCCGGTGTGCGCTTCCACATCCAGCAGCTCCCAGATGGTGGCTTTTTCGGTGTGTTCCGGACACGCCGGATAACCCGGTGCCGGGCGAATCCCCTGGTAGTTTTCGCGGATCAGCTCCTCGTTACTGAGATTCTCATTCGCCGCATAGCCCCAGTAGACTTTACGCACGCGCTCATGCAGATATTCTGCGAACGCTTCCGCCAGACGGTCAGCAATCGCTTTCACCATGATCTTGTTGTAGTCGTCATGCTGGGCTTCGAAGGCATCCGCCAGCGCATCTTCCTCCAGACCACCGGTCACCGCGAAAGCACCGATGTAATCCGCTTTGCCGCTCAATTTCGGCGCGACAAAGTCAGACAGGCAGTAGTTGGCGAAACCGACTTTTTCCGTCTGCTGGCGCAGATGATGACTCACGTTGATGACGTGCGTACGCGTCTCGTCACGGTAAATCTCGATGTCGTCACCCACGCGGTTGGCCGGGAATAAACCCACCACGCCGCGCGGATTCAGGGTCTTCTCAGCGCTGAGTTTATCCAGCATGTCGTTAGCGTCTTTGAACAGGCGCTTCGCCTCTTCTCCTACCACCTCATCTTCAAGAATGCGCGGGTATTTCCCGGCCAGCGACCAGGTCATAAAGAACGGCGTCCAGTCGATGTAATTGCGCAGGGTTTCGATGCTGGCTTCCACTTCCTGCACGCCCAGACGGTGCGCCACCGGCGGGGTGTAGTTTTCCCAGTCGAAGGCCAGATCGTTGTCGCGGGCAGCCTGTAACGTTACTGGCGGGGTACGCGGTTTCTTACGCGCATGCTGGATACGCACGGTTTCGTACTCTTTACGCGTACGGGCGACAAAGTCATCGCGCTGGGTGTCAGAGAGCAGCGCAGCCACCACGCCAACGGTACGCGAGGCGTTCTGCACGTACACCGTCGGACCGCTGTAGTTCTGCTCAATTTTCACCGCCGTGTGCGCTTTTGAGGTGGTCGCACCGCCAATCAGCAGCGGAATAGTGAATCCCTGACGCTCCATCTCTTTCGCCACGTTGACCATTTCATCCAGCGACGGGGTAATCAGCCCGGAAAGGCCTATCAAGTCGGCATTCACTTCACGCGCCGTTCTGAGGATTTTCTCCGCTGGCACCATCACGCCAAGATCGACGATTTCGTAGTTGTTACATTGCAGCACCACGCCAACAATGTTTTTGCCGATATCGTGCACATCGCCCTTCACGGTCGCGATGACCATTTTACCGTTGCTGGAGCCTTTCTCTTTGCTGGCCTCAATGTACGGTTCGAGGTACGCCACCGCCTGCTTCATCACGCGGGCGGATTTCACCACCTGCGGCAGGAACATTTTGCCTTCGCCGAACAGATCGCCAACGACGTTCATGCCGTCCATCAGCGGTCCTTCAATAACTTCGATCGGACGCGCTGCCTGCTGGCGCGCTTCCTCGGTATCCAGCTCAATAAACTCGGTAATGCCTTTCACCAGCGAGTATTCGAGGCGCTTTTTCACGTCCCAGGTGCGCCATTCCGCCATCTGGGCATTCGCCGTGTCGTCAGTTTTGCTGCCGCGATATTTCTCTGCCAGCTCCAGCAGTCGTTCGGTGCCATCGTCACGACGGTTGAGGATCACATCTTCAACCGCATCGCGCAGCTCGGCGGGCAGGTCGTCATAAATTGCCAGCTGTCCGGCGTTGACGATCCCCATGTCCATGCCGTTGCGAATGGCGTAGTAGAGGAATACCGCGTGAATGGCTTCACGTACCGGGTCGTTGCCACGGAACGAGAATGAAACGTTAGAAACGCCGCCGGAGATCAGCGCGTGCGGCAGTTCGCGTTTGATGTCTTCACACGCGCCGATAAAGTCCTGCGCGTAGTTGTTGTGCTCATCAATACCGGTCGCGACAGCAAAGATGTTCGGGTCGAAGATGATGTCTTCCGGCGGGTAGCCCACCTCTTCGGTAAGAATTTTGTACGCCCGACGGCAGATTTCGATTTTACGTGCGCGGGTGTCGGCCTGCCCTTGCTCGTCAAAGGCCATCACCACCACCGCGGCACCGTAGCGACGCAGCAGCTTCGCATGATGGATAAAGGTCTCAACCCCCTCTTTCATCGAGATGGAGTTAACGATGCCTTTACCCTGAATGCACTTCAGGCCTTTCTCGATGACGTCCCATTTCGAGGAGTCGATCATAATCGGCACGCGGGCGATATCCGGCTCACCGGCGATCAGGTTGAGGAAACGCACCATTGCCGCTTCGGCATCGAGCATCCCCTCATCCATGTTGATATCGATGATCTGCGCGCCGCTTTCCACCTGCTGACGGGCGACGTCCAGCGCTTCGCTGTATTTCTCTTCTTTGATCAGGCGCTTAAATTTCGCCGAACCGGTGACGTTGGTACGCTCGCCGACGTTCACAAACAGGCTGTCGTCGCCGATGTTCAGCGGCTCAAGGCCGGAAAGGCGGCAGGCAACCGGGATTTCCGGCAAGCGGCGCGGCGGTAAGCCATCCACCGCGAGGCTCATGGCGGCGATATGTTCCGGCGTGGTGCCGCAGCAGCCGCCGACGATATTCAGGAAACCGGCCTCAGCCCACTCGCGAATCTGCGTCGCCATGGTATCGGCGTCGAGATCGTATTCACCAAAGGCGTTCGGCAGACCGGCGTTCGGGTGCGCAGTCACGTAGCATTCGGCAATGCGTGACAGTTCCTGCACGTACTGGCGCAGCTCGTCCGGACCTAACGCGCAGTTCAGACCGAAGGTCAGCGCATCGGCGTGGCGCAGGGAGTTGTAGAATGCTTCGGTAGTCTGGCCGGAAAGCGTACGGCCGGAAGCGTCGGTGATGGTGCCGGAGAGCATAATCGGCAGCTCAACGCCCAGCGCTTCGAATTCAGTTTTAACCGCGAAAATAGCGGCTTTGGCGTTCAGAGTATCGAAGACGGTTTCAATCAGGATCAGGTCACTGCCGCCTTCCACCAGCGCTTTGGTGGATTCACGGTAGGCGGCCACCAGCTGATCAAAGGTAATGTTGCGGTAAGCCGGGTCGTTAACATCAGGCGAGATAGACGCCGTACGGTTCGTTGGGCCGAGCACGCCCGCGACGTAGCGCGGTTTTTCCGGCGTGCGCGCCGTCCATTCGTCAGCCGCCGCACGCGCCAGTTTGGCTGCCGCAAAGTTGATTTCCGCCGACAGGGATTCCATCTGATAATCCGCCATGGCGATGGTCGTGGAGTTAAAGGTGTTGGTTTCGATGATATCCGCGCCCGCCTCAAAGTAGGCGTTATGGATAGCGGCGATGACCTCCGGTTTGCTGAGCACCAACAGGTCGTTGTTGCCTTTCAGATCGCACGGCCAGTCGGCAAAGCGTTCGCCGCGGAAATCCTCTTCGCTCAGACGATATCCCTGGATCATGGTGCCCATACCGCCGTCCAGCACCAGAATACGTTCATTTAACTGCTGACGTAATTGTTCTACTTTGCTGCTCACACTCGCTCCCGACAACGCTCAACCAGACCGAAAAAAACTCAACAGGCCATACTGGCACAAACCTGAGAGGCGGAAAAGAGAACAACGGCCAACATGAGACATGTTCAGCTTCACTCATCCGATCAGTGCAGGAATTCTTGCATTATAATTGAATAAAACGAAAATGATTTCCACGATACAGAAAAGGAGTCTGCCATGGTAGCCACTGTCCCCGCGAAACGCGGTAGAAAACCCGCCGCCGCTACTGCGCCTGCAACCGGGCAGGTTCAGTCTCTGACCCGCGGCCTGAAGCTGCTGGAGTGGATTGCGGAATCCAACGGCAGCGTGGCGTTGACCGAGCTGGCTCAGCAGGCCGGCCTGCCAAACTCCACGACTCACCGTTTGCTGACCACCATGCAGCAGCAGGGTTTTGTCCGTCAGGTGGGTGAATTAGGCCACTGGGCCGTGGGCGCGCATGCGTTCATCGTCGGCAGCAGCTTTTTGCAAAGCCGTAATCTGCTGGCGATTGTCCATCCGATCCTGCGCAAGCTGATGGAAGATTCCGGTGAGACGGTAAACCTGGCCGTGCTGGATCAAAGCGACCATCAAGCCATTATTATCGACCAGGTGCAGTGCACCCAACTGATGCGCATGTCCGCGCCTATCGGCGGCAAGCTGCCAATGCACGCCTCCGGTGCGGGTAAGGCGTTTTTATCCCAACTGAGCGAAGAACAAGTGACTGGCCTGCTGCACCGCAAAGGCCTGCATGCTTACACACACGCCACGCTGGTGTCGCCAGTGCATCTGAAAGAGGATTTGGCCCAGACGCGCAAGCGCGGCTATTCCTTTGATGATGAGGAACATGCGCTGGGTCTGCGCTGCGTGGCGTCGTGCATTTATGACGAGCACCGCGAGCCGTTCGCTGCGATTTCCATTTCCGGGCCAATCTCACGCATTACTGATGACCGCGTGACCGAGTTTGGCGCCATGGCGATCAAAGCGGCGAAAGAAGTGACGCTGGCATACGGCGGATTTCGCTAAGATGGGGTTGCCGGGTGGCGGCTACGCCTAACCCGGCCTACTGTCCAGGGTCAGGGCAGATTTGTAGGCCTGATAAGCGTAGAGCATCAGGCACGGCGCACATTGCCGGATGGCGGCGCAAGCGCCTTATCCGGCCTACGGTCGGTTTCATAACGTACGCTGAAACGTTGCCGACGCCGGTAGGCGTAAACATCTTCTACATGCCCGTTTTTAATCCGCGTTTGCAGACCACGCCAGTAGTCGGCGCTGAACAGGTCAGCGTGCATCTCTTCAAATAGCGGCCCGATACGCGGGTCGGCACATAGCCAGTGACGAAACTCTTCCGGGAAGACATCTCCAGGCGATACGCTGTACCACGGCTCAGCGCTCATCTCATCTTCCGGGTAGCGTGGCGGCGGGATATGGCGGAAATTCACCTCCGTCATGTAGCATATTTCATCGTAGTCATAGAACACCACGCGCCCGTGGCGGGTCACGCCGAAGTTCTTAAACAGCATATCGCCGGGGAAAATATTGGCGGCAGCCAGCTGACGAATCGCGTTGCCGTACTCTTCAATGGCATCGCGCAGTTGCTGACCTTCGACCTGCTCCAGCCAGATATTCAGCGGTACCATCCGTCGTTCGATATATAGATGGCGAATGACAATCTGATCGCCAAGATCGGTAATTTTTTCCGGGGCTTCCTGCAATAACAGCGCCATCAGCGCCGGATCGATTTGCCGTTTATCCAGCACAAAATTCTCGAACTCCTGGGTGTCAGCCATCCGCCCCACACGATCGTGCTCTTTGACCAGTTGATAGCAGGCGCGAACGTGGGCGGCAGACATCTCTTTTTGCGGGGCGAATTTGTCTTTGATGATTTTAAACACCCGGTCGAAGCCCGGCAGGGTAAACACCAGCATCACCATGCCGCGGATCCCCGGCGCTTCAATAAATTGCTCATCGCAATGGGCAAGATAGAGCAGATATTCGCGGTAGCTTTCGGTCTTGGCGTGTTTCTGGCAGCCAATTGCCATGTACAGTTCGGCGGTGGTTTTACCGGGCAGGATCTCGCGCAGCCACTCCACCAGCGCCGCGGGCAAAGGGGCGTAAACCATAAAATAGGAGCGGGCGAAGCCAAACACAATACTCGCCTCCGCCGTCGTGGTCAGACAGGTATCGACAAACAATTCGCCTTCATCAGTCCGGTGGATTGGCAGTAAAAACGGTAGCGTCCCCGAAGGAGTAATCAACTTACCGACCAGCCAGGCAGCCTTATTGCGATAAAACAGTTCGTTCGCCACCTGTAAATGGCAACCCGACAACACATCCGCTCCCAGGGTTTCGGTCAGGTGTTCGATGATGTAGTGGATATCACGATGTTTGTTCTGCCACGGCAGACGCAGGGGCAGATCGCTAAGGACGCGTGTCAGCAGCCACTCCCAGCCGGTATCCGGAAAAAAGTCTTTCGCCAGCGGACGTGGGATCGTGCGAAAACGGCGCTCTGGCTGAGAACTGAAAATAAACAGCCGCTCGGGAGTCAGCGAGCGGTGGTCAAATAACCGACAGTAAACGGAGTTAAAGAAACTCTCCGCAATCTCGAAGCGCGGGTAATCCGGCAGTAGCCGGGTGTAATGCTCTTTCACGCGAAGTAAAAAATCCGCGTCGGTACTTTTGCCGTCAGTAATGCAGCGCAACTGCTCCACCACCAGACCCACGTGATGATCGTAAAGGTGAATACGGCTTTTCATCGCCTGTTGAACCGCATGCCAGTCAGCATGTTCAAAACGCTGCTGCGCGCCGGAGGTGACTTCCAGAAAACGCCCGTACTGGGCGTCGAAACCTTGCAAGATAGTCTGAGCAATCAGTAATTCCAGGCCACGCGTCATCAATGTCTCCCATCCGGCACAACGTCATGCCGGATGGCGCGTTCGCTTATCCGGCCTACATCCCTTCGTAGGCCCGGTAAGCGCAGCGCCACCGGGCATTAATCAAAACTGCGATTCTTCGGTCGAGCCGGTCAGCGCGGTCACCGAGGAAGCTCCGCCCTGAATGATGGTGGTGACTTTATCGAAGTAACCTGTGCCCACTTCCTGCTGATGGGAGACGAAGGTGTAACCGTCTTTAGCTGCCGCAAATTCTGGCTGCTGAACCTTCTCAACATAGTGGCGCATGCCTTCACCCTGCGCATAGGAGTGCGCGAGGTCGAACATGTTGAACCACATGCTGTGGATACCCGCCAGGGTAATGAACTGGTATTTGTAACCCATATCCGACAGCTGCTGCTGGAAGCTGGCGATGGTTTTGTCATCCAGGTTTTTCTGCCAGTTAAACGACGGCGAACAGTTGTAAGCCAGCAGTTTGCCAGGGTATTTCGCATGGATCGCATCGGCAAATCGCTTCGCCAGCTCAAGGTCCGGCGTGGAGGTTTCACACCACACCAGATCCGCATACGGTGCGTAGGCCAGGCCACGACTGATCGCCTGCTCAATACCCGCATGCGTACGGTAGAACCCTTCGCTGGTACGTTCGCCAGTGATGAACTCGCTGTCGTATGGGTCGCAATCAGACGTAATCAGATCGGCTGCGTCAGCATCGGTACGTGCAATCACCAGCGTCGGCACACCCATGACGTCGGCTGCCAGACGGGCGGCCACCAGTTTCTGGATAGCTTCCTGAGTCGGAACCAGCACTTTGCCGCCCATGTGACCACATTTTTTCACCGATGCGAGCTGATCTTCGAAGTGAACGGCCGCTGCACCAGCCTCAATCATCGATTTCATCAGTTCAAACGCGTTCAGTACGCCGCCAAACCCTGCTTCCGCATCGGCAACGATCGGCAGGAAGTAATCGACATAGCGAGGATCGTTCGGCTCAATACCGGTTGACCATTGGATCTGATCGGCGCGACGGAATGTGTTGTTGATCCGATCCACCACCGCCGGGACGGAGTTCGCCGGATACAGCGATTGGTCCGGGTACATGCTGGATGCCAGGTTGGCATCTGCCGCCACCTGCCAGCCTGAAAGGTAGACCGCTTCAATACCGGCTTTCGCCTGCTGCAGCGCCTGACCGCCGGTCAGCGCACCGAGGCTGTTGATATAACCTTTCTTCGATTCGCCGTGCAGCAGACGCCACATTTTCGCCGCGCCAAGCTGCGCCAGCGTACATTCCGGGTTGACCGAGCCACGTAATTTCACCACTTCCTCTGCGCTATATGGACGGGTGATGCCTTCCCAGCGCGGTTGAGTCCATTCTTTCTGTAATTCTTCGATTTGTTGAGTACGGTTTTTCATGTGCAGATGCTCCATATTGTTATGTGGTGGATTACGCCAGCAGGCGGTAGCCTGGCAGGGTCAAGAAATCGATCAGTTCATCAGAGGTAGTGATTTGCTCCATCAGGCGCGCGGCATCGTCAAAACGCCCACTGCTGTAGCGGTGTTCGCCCAGCTCGTCCTGAATCACCAGCATCTCTTCGGCCAGCATCTGACGGAACAGCGGTTTGGTAACCGGCTTGCCGTTGCTGAGCGTCTTCTGGTGGTGGATCCACTGCCAAATGGAGGTACGGGAGATTTCGGCGGTGGCCGCATCTTCCATCAGACCGTAAATCGGTACGCAGCCGTTACCGGAGATCCACGCTTCGATGTACTGCACCGCAACACGGATGTTAGCGCGCATGCCTTCTTCAGTACGCTCACCTTCACAAGGTGCCAGCAGTTGCTCTGCGGTAATCGGGGCATCTTCTTCACGGGTCACGAACAGCTGATTTTTGTTTTCGCCGAGTACGTCGTTGAACACCGCCATAGCGGTATCTGCCAGCCCCGGATGGGCAATCCATGTGCCGTCATGACCGTTATTTGCTTCCAGCGCTTTGTCCGCTTTTACCTTGGTCAGAACCTGGTTGTTACGTTCCGCATCTTTGCTGGGAATGAACGCCGCCATGCCGCCCATCGCGAACGCGCCACGTTTATGACAGGTTTTAATCAGCAGACGCGAATAGGCGCTGAGGAATGGCTTATCCATCGTCACCACCTGACGGTCCGGCAGCACGCGATCCGGATGGTTCTTCAGCGTTTTGATATAGCTAAAAATGTAGTCCCAACGACCGCAGTTCAGACCCACAATGTGGTCACGCAGGGCGTGCAGAATTTCGTCCATCTGGAAGACGGCAGGCAGCGTTTCAATCAGCAGGGTCGCTTTAATGGTGCCGCGCGGCAGGTTAAAGCGGTCCTCTGCATAGCTGAACACTTCGCTCCACCATGCCGCTTCTTGCCAGGCCTGCGTTTTTGGCAGATAGAAATAAGGGCCGCTGCCTTTCGCCAGCAACGTTTTGTAGTTGTGGAAGAAATAGAGGGCAAAGTCGAACAGGCTGCCCGGGATAGATTCGCCACGCCAGGTGACGTGTTTTTCCGGCAGATGCAGACCACGAACGCGACATACCAACAGAGCCGGATTAGGCTTGAGCTGATAAATTTTACCCGCTTCGTTGGTGTAGCTAATGGTGCCATTGACCGCATCGCGCAGGTTGATCTGCCCGTCGATAACTTTGCTCCACTCAGGAGCCAGTGAATCTTCGAAGTCAGCCATAAAGACTTTGACGTTCGCGTTCAGCGCGTTGATGACCATCTTGCGCTCAACGGGTCCGGTGATCTCTACGCGGCGATCCAGTAAATCATCAGGAATTCCGCGAATTTTCCAGTTACCTTCACGAATGGAAGCTGTTTCCGAAATAAAATCAGGCAACTTACCGTCATCAATATCCTGCTGCTGCTGGATACGTGCAGCCAGAAGTTTATTCCGTTTTGGCGTAAATCTTGTCACCAGTTCAGTCAGAAACTCCACCGCTTCAGCGGTCAGAATTTGTTGCTCCTGTTCGCCACGCGGCCTGGTGAAGACCAGTTCATCGGTTGTCGTTGCCTGTTGATTCATTGCGTAGTTCCTCGTCATTGATCCAAACACATCCCCAATGCGAACGAAGGATCGTTGTGCGCTTTTCGTTCAGCACAACTAAGACTACTCATTTAAATTTCAAAATCAAAAACAATTTCCATTTTTAATTTAATTATCAATTAACTTATTGATAACAATATAAATAAAATTTAATTACACAGTGAGGTACGTTTCGGAAATAAAAAAGGCACCCGAAGGTGCCTGATTCAATATGCTGAAACGCTTAAGGATCGTCTGCTACAGAAGATTAATCCAGCGTTGGATTCATGTGACGCAGATCATATGGCGTGATCTGGTAGACGTAATAGTTAAGCCAGTTGGTAAACAACAGATTACCGTGGCTACGCCAGGTTGCCCGCGGTTTGTTTTGCGGGTCATCTTTCGGGAAATAGTTATAGGGAACTTCCGGCGATAAGCCCGCTTCGACGTCACGAAAATATTCGCTGCCGAGTGTATGGTCGTCATACTCAGGATGACCCGTCACGAAGGCGATACGTTTGTCTTTGCTGGCAAACAGGTAGGCATCTCCCTCTTCGGTTTCAGCAAAGATCTCGAGATCGGTGTAGTCGCGAATAAGCGCTGCAGGGAAATCAGCATAGCGGGAATGCGGGGCCAGGAACGCATCATCGAATCCACGCGTCAGAAGCGCATGAGGGTGCAGAATATGGTGCTCATAGACGCCTGAGAGTTTGTCCGTGCGGGTTTGCTTGGGAATTCCGTACAGGATATTCAACGCGGCCTGCACCGCCCAACAGACAAATAGCGTCGAGGTAACGTGATCTTTGGCCCATTCAAGCACTTGCTTAATCTGCGGCCAGTAAGCCACATCATTAAATTCAACCAGGCCCAACGGCGCGCCGGTCACGATCAATCCGTCAAAGTTCTGATCGCAGATATCCTCGAAATTACAGTAGAAGTTATTCAGATGCTCCGTTGGGGTGTTGCGTGACTCGCGGGCATCGATGCGCAATAGCTGAACATCAACCTGCAGCGGTGAGTTAGACAGTAAGCGCAGGAACTGGTTTTCCGTTTCAATCTTCTTGGGCATCAGGTTGAGGATGAGCACCTTCAGTGGACGAATTTCCTGACCGGAAGCGCGGGATGTCGTCATCACGAAGACGTTTTCCTCACGCAAAAAATTGACGGCGGGTAGCTCGTCCTGCACGCGAATTGGCATAACCTGATAACCTCACAACATACGTTTAAACGTTTAGACATCCAGATAGCTGAAGATACCCAGGAATCACGCGAATGTCGAGCCTGCATCCTCAAGTTGAGAAAGTTTCACGGCTCCTTGCTGTAGAATAGTGCAGTAAAGAAAAAAAGGAGAATGCTATGAACCTTACCATTCGTCGTTCGCGTCAGGACGAAGGAGATAAGTTAGTTTCTATTTGGTGTCGCTCAGTAGATGCCACGCACCATTTCCTCTCTGCGGATTATCGGATTGAGCTGGAGGAGCTGGTACGTTCATTTTTACCAGAAGCCCCTCTGTGGGTTGCAGTGACAGAACAGGATGAGCCCGTCGCCTTTATGCTCCTGACCGACCAGCATATAGATGCTTTGTTTGTCGATCCGGATGTGCGTGGTAGTGGCGTTGGTAAACTGCTGATTGAACATGCTTTATCAATGAGTTCAACGCTAACAACCAATGTTAACGAGCAGAATGAGCAGGCGGTTGGATTCTATAAGAAGATGGGATTTAGCGTGACGGGACGTACAGAGGTGGACGATCTCGGACGACCGTACCCGTTACTCAACCTCGTACGAGGGTAGCAGGACTAGCTTTTGTAGGCCGGATAAGGCGATACGCCGCATCCGGCAGTGTGCAGACGTGTTGCCTGATGCGCTGCGCTTATCAGGCCTACAAAATGCGTTCAGCCCAGCCCCTGCAGGCCGGATAAGGCGGCACGCCGCA
>NZ_JAOWHW010000147.1:36358-59636 GCF_030332425.1 Citrobacter sp. Cpo142 | reverse complement strand
AAAATCGGCCCAGATCCGCGAAATTTTAATCAGCGAGTCAGCTTGGGAAGAAATGACCTGCTTATTCGCACCTTCCCTAATACTCTTGGGATTGAATTCTGGATTTAAACAAAGTTTGCCCGGTGACGTCATGTGACGATGCTTACTATTGCTGGTTAGCATAGCCACACCGCGCAACTGTTTGCATGGTAACTATTTTGAGAGGTGAGCAGAGAAAAATCTGATAATAGGCACTCTGCTAACAACAAAATATAACTTAATTTTTAGGGCTCAAACAGGGCCAATGAAATTAAAATAAGGGTACAGACGCAAGAAGAATTAGATACAGTAACAATGCGTTGAAATCAAACAACTTTATTTATCATTTTTCGAAACCTACCATAATTGGTATTTGGAAAATCAATCAAATACGTGCGTGAATAATTGTGTATTACTTTACCTGTTAATATATTTACCAACCTTGCGTACTATTGACAATATCAACCACAATCAATTATTTCCCCTTACAATATGCAAGCCTATTTGCATTACAAGCAACTGATAGAAGCATAATTTTTTGCACTTACCTTCCCCTCAGTCTTTCAGGTAATCTGGGCAAAGACGCCAACAGGGACTGAACAATGAAAATCGTTAACGCAGAAGAAGAGCACATCCACGCCATACGCGATATCTACGCCCACCATGTTATTCACGGTACCGGCAGCTTTGAAACTGACCCGCCGGATGCACACGAGATGCTTGCTCGTCTGGAAAAAATCCGCAGCCTCGGGCTGCCGTGGGTCGTCGCGCTGCAGGAAGATAAGGTCATCGGGTATTGCTACCTCACCCGCTACCGTGAACGTTATGCCTACCGCTATACCCTTGAGGATTCGATTTATATTGCTCCAACGGCTCAGCGTCAGGGTGTAGGAAAAGCCTTACTGCGTCATGTGATTGGCTGGGCTGAAGCACAGGGTTATCGGCAACTGATTGCCATCGTGGGCGACAGCAATAATCAGGGATCGCTGAAGGTCCATCAACAGGCCGGATTTACGCAAATCGGCACGCTAAAGAACATTGGCTTTAAACATGGACTCTGGCTTGATACGGTATTGCTACAACGTAATCTGGGTGAAGGTAACGGCACGCTACCACCGGATTCCGGTGTCGCTATCTAACGTTTTTAAGGATTAACTACAGGGAGAGAATTTTGGAGCGGGCGAAGGGGTTAGAACAACCCCGCCAATAACTTGAAAAATATAGAATTTTCAAGTTATATCTTAACTTATACCCCCAAAGATACCCCCAAAGCACAGAGGCTTTGAATTCAAGTAATTACCTTTGTCGATAAATCAGCAGGAAGCGAGATGATAGCAAATGGCAGGCATACTCGAAAGCAGCGACACCAGTAGCATCAGACTAATTACGATTTAATAAACCCAGATCGCGGCGGGCCCTCATGATATCAATATTCGTGAGATATGGCGTTTGTTCTTGCCAGCTAAACCCTCTGCGATCGATACGAACCAGTTCGTACTTTTCCACTAGAAAGTTAATGGCATTAGCGAGAGTGATACCGGCATCGAAATGTTCCTTTATAACGGTTTCATCACTGAACGGCGTATCGTTCAGGGTCAGACCATAGTGTTTTTCCAGTAGCCGTGTAAGAAGCAATTGCCAGACTGCAACGGGTGGCAGGCAGGGCTTCGCCGCCCGCGAAATTGTAGCCGGTAGAATTTTCATATTTGTTCTCGTGAAATTTGTTAGCGCTGAGTGGAATAAACAGCGACGTATACATAGCCACAACTGCCAAGGGTATCGGCTTCGCAGGTAAAACCGTTGTGGTACAGGGTGACGCAGTGGGCGTGGCGAGGATTCATTTCACCCGTGCTCAGCATGGATTCCATCCGGCTGATAAAATGCGGAAATGCCACATCCAGCTTAAGACATTCGGCATCACTGAACTTACCTGTGATACAGGCCCGGTCAGCCAGGTAGTGCAGCTGGTTGCCCTCCTGCACCAGACGTGTTCCCAGGCGCGGCGTGATATCGCGCTGCAGGCCCCAAATGATGTTGCTCATTACAGTTCTCCACAATTGTCAGTTCAGGGTGATGCTCATCAGGCAGGCATAAGGCCCGTTGCGGTCCTGGCGGCGTTCGGCGTACACAGCCAGGACTCCTGTGATATCCGGAACATCCCTGCCGGTGTAATGACAGACGCTACCGTGCCACTGATATTTTCCGGTGCAGTAGCGAAAGATTCGGGACTCAGGATGCTGGCGGTATATCGTCATTGCCCGGCGTTTACTGATAATTTTCATGTAATACCTCACAACAGACCGTGTTCTGCGAACGAATAGATTTGCCTGCCACCAACAATCAGATGGTCAGGAATACGGATATCCACCAGTTGAAGTACCTGAGTCAGTCGCTGCGTGAGGGCTTTGTCAGCCTGGCTGGGTGTCGTCTCGCCGGAAGGATGGTTATGCACCAGTATCACCGCCGCCGCATTGAAGTGCAGTGCACGTTTGACCACTTCCCGGGGATGGACCTCGGTGCGGTTAATCGTGCCACTAAAGAGCGTCTCATGGGCGATAAGCTGGTTCTGATTATCCAGATACAGCACCCGGAACTCTTCCCGCTCAAGTGCGGCCATATGCAGTCGCAACCACTCCCGAACGGCGTGAGTAGAGGTGAAGGCTACCCCTGGCTCATGCAGGTGCCGCTCCAGAGCCCTGAGCGCCCGCTGAATGAGACGCCGGTCCTGTGGCGTCATCTCGCCGGGTAAAAAGGAGAGCTGTTTCATCCTTTGTTCCTCCGTTCAGTCGATGATACGCAGAATGGCGTGAGCTTCAGGATGCTGCAGGGCATAGTCCCGCAAGCGATAATAGTGTGCGGTCATTGCGTCACACTCTGTGCGACAGGCGTGATGGCTGTATTCAATCATGCAGACCGCGATACCTGCGGCTTCCACGCTCATTTCCGCGCCATTGCCGTTCATGCTATTAAACAGATGCCATTTATCGCCACCGTCAGCATCAGGGGCCATAAACGCGCCGCCATTACTGAGCGTGTAAAAGGACCAGATACCACCGCTGTACTCATCACAAAAGCGCTCCATCCAGGCGAAAATACGCGGTTCCAGCGTTATCCACTGCGGGATAGTGCCAAAGTACAGCGGCCAGAAATCGAGACGCTGTTCGTCAGGTACTGGTGTTGCTGTAAGGGCAAATTGAGGTTCATTAGCGGGTACCAATTCGCATTGAGTTTGTGTCGTCATGGATTTTCTCCGTCAATAAAAACGCCAGCGACGATGGCTGGCGTATGGGAAATAAAGGACAGACAGGGATGATGAATGGGTGTGGTCAGGAGGAGGATGCTCTGAGCATGCCTGAGTTGCGGATATAACGGTTAAGCCCTTCACCGGCATCCGGTTCAAAGCACCACGCCCGCCAGATCATTCGACCTTCAGAGTCACGAACCACCAGGCGGAAGTGTGTGCCCTGGTCGTCTTCAATGCTGATGTTGCGATACCTGCGGGTAACCGCTTCGGCCTGCTGTCGGGTAAAAGGTCCCGGTGGCAGCATGTGAGATTCAGACATTCGATGTACCTTAAAAGCAAAAGCCCCTGACGCAGACGCGTCAGGGGCTTTGGGAATATGCGGGTGTGGGGAGATTGTCAGTAACCGGTTTGTACCTTATACAGCCGCAGGGTTTTGCTGCCCCGAACAATCTTCACATACAGGGCATTATCTTCCGCGCTGCGTACAAAACCGGCCTTCACATCGCCCTTACAGTCACCACCATCGTAAGGAACATTGATGCCGGTCTGGCGCACCAGGTCGATAATCCCGAAGCTTAAATCTTCACAGGCTGGGCCCGGCAGGTCCTGAATCAGGGCAAATTTATGGTCGTCGCTGACACCGGTCAGTGAGCACATGGACGTATTGATGTCGTTTCCCTGGCACCAGTACTCCTGGCCGGGATTGTCTTTATCCATCAGACTTGCCGGAAGCTGAGCGGCACCGGCACTGAAGGCGGCAAGTGACAGAATGAGGGCAGGTACAGCAGAGGTCATTATTTTCAGCATGGTCTTCTTCCTGAATTAATCCAGCCCGCTGTCGGGCAAAATGAGAGAGGTTGATATCGGGTGTTATCAGAAGCGCCGGTAGCGAAACAGCTCTTTGCCCTGGTAAAGTGCCACCAGGTCGTCATATTCCGGCTTCTTCTGGTTGGGTTTAAAGGTCACTACCGTGCCCGGACGGCACAGGTCTTTTACGGTGAGTCCGTATTTCTTGTCCGGAGTAATGGTGAATCCTTTCGACACATCGTTGCGCATGATAGTTATCCAGCCCCACAGGCCGCCTTCGCAGTCTTTAAAGGGTGCGGAACGCACCGTGACCATCCCGCCCAGGCGGTCAACAGACATGGCTTCGCATTTTCCGGTAACCTGACGATGCGCATCGCACCAGAAAATGTTCCCGTTGTTGTCATTAACTACAGCAGGGAGGGTCCGGTTATAAGGCTGAGCCTGAGCGCCCACACAGAGCAGAAGGCTGCCGGTAATACCCAGTACTTTAATCAGTGTTTTCATTACGTTGGTCCTAAACAGAGAAAGAATCAGGTAGCGGTCATTCAGGCCCAGACAGTCAGGGCCAGCATCAAAAGCCATACCCAGAAGTAAGCCGGTTTCTGACCGAGAGTTTTCGCCCGCCGCCACAGATAGAACGGCACCAGCCAGGCCAGTTTGCCGAACGTGGTGGTGTCCACTCCGGCCTTACGCAGGCGTCGTTCATCGAGATACCCCAGAGCAATATTGAGCAGCAGCGTGATAAACCAGTACTGCCCACCCGAGACGGCATCATATGCCTCGTCAAATGACATCCCGCTCAATCCTGCAGTCCACAACTCCAGCGCGTAGCCAATGAAGGGAGCAAATGCCAGCGTCCACACAACGCCACCCGGAATGCGGTTCCCCGGCAGCGCTGGTGGTGTGGTGCTCCGGAGCAGCGTCGAAGCCAGCGGAGTAGCGGAGACCGGCTGCCACTCTGCCATTCCCTGTCGCCACACCAGAGTGGATGCAGTCAGTTCACCGCGCATAATCAGGCTGGTGATGTCGTCTTCGGTCACATTGTCGTGGCGTATGCCATTTTTCTCGTAATGCCAGGTCATTGTTTTTCCTTCTTAACAGAGGTAATTAAATCAGTGTGTTGCCCGGCTCCTCCTCTGAGGGCCCAGGAGACAGGACTTCACGGATACAGCTGAAGTGCGGAAGGGCCCGGATAAAGCCCGCCTGTGTGGTTAACTGGCTGAGACGTTTTAGCGGGGTGAAAGTTGTATTGAGGACTGTCACCGCATGGATGGTCGCCAGTGGATGCACGGTGATATGCCCGTTAAGTTCACCGGTGAGGTACCAGCAGCCGTCGAGTGATATCAGGCGGTACGGGGCCAGTCCGTCACAGCGCTCTCCCTCAGCCAGCAGCAGTACCCGTTGGCAGGCGGTAATAGCACTGACGAGACGGTAGAACACCAGTGAGGTGGCCGGTGATATAGTCTGTGGCGGTTGCCACACCAGACAGGGCATCCCTCCTGCTGTGAGCAGCATGCCCGCCAGACGCCGGTCCAGCCCCGGAAAGATATCGGCCAGTCCGGACCGGTGAGCAAAGGTCAGCGCATCCAGCTCACCCTGTACGCCCCCACTGGTGCTGCGCAGGCGGCATTGCCCTCGTCGATACTCCAGGTCCAGATACATCAGCCGTTCGCGAAAATCCCGTCGCAGGGTACGGACTGACACACTAAACTCTGCAGCCAGCCGGGCCATGTTCAGCGTCTCACCGGCAACCAGGCGGCTGATTATCAGTGACAGCCTGACAGCCAGTCGGTCGTGACGGCGCTCTGCCTGTGTTATCTCAAATCTCCGTAATAATTAACTGACTGAATATGAAATGATTCTAAAGAGGGGGGCGGACAGGGTATGGACATGGAATGAACTATTTTTTATCTGCCACCGGAGGCAAGCCCAACGCGGCGCACCGTGAAATACGGTGATAAAACACTCAATCCAATGGAGGTAAAACGGACAGGGAGTGTCCTTTCCCAACATGCTGATAACAAGCTCAGGACTGAAACCCACTCAGCATCGCTTCCGCCATCACCCAGAGAGCCCGGTTGAGCTTCACATCGCCGTCGATACCACGCACGGCGCGGGTATGTGTTCGCCCACCTTTTGCACTCCGGCCACTGAGCCCGCCCTTAATCAGGTTCTCCTGAATACGCTGGTATGTGGTCCACAGGTCATTGCTCTCATCCTGCCAGCGGCGTGGGGAGAGTATCTGAGGTGCTGTCACCGGCTGGTGGTCCTCACCAAAACGGTACGTCAGTGCAGCCTGTGCCAGAGCCTGTTGTGCAGGTGGCGGCAGCATCAGCGACTGCATGGCATCCCGCTTCTCTTCCACACGGTCAAAAATACCCAGCACTTCATACGCCCCCTCAATCACCTGACTCACGACATCTCCTTTGTGCGGTACCCGCACCTCGCCGAACGATTCACCGCAGACAAGCCCGTTCTGGCATACCGCACGGAATAATCCCGGTAACATCTGATACGAGCTGGTGCCGTCATGAGAATTGAGCAGAATGATTTCTGGGACTTGCTTGCCAGTAATTTGTCCCTCCCGGCGCAGACGTAACATATGCTTTGTATGCTCGCGACGCCCTGGGTCACGCACCCGGGTCTGGCAGGCAAAGAAAGGCTGAAAGCCTTCACACTGCAGATTTTCAAGAACGGTAATGGTTGGTATCCAGGTATACCGTGCGCTACGAGACGCATGCTTCTCCTCGCTGAAGACACTGGGCACTACACGAAACAGCTCTTCCTGGGTTAACGGACGGTCACGACGAATAAGGTTTGCTGCGCCAAAGCGCGAAGCCAGACGGGTCATAAGCAGACTCCTCATGATGGAAAATTAAATACAAAAAGCCCCGCCGCAAAATCGCGGCAGGGCTCAGGAAACTACGGGTTAGAAGGGTTAATGTTCAGAAGAAGAAATTCCAGACTGCACGGGCGACTGATACCACGATGTCGCGCACAGACTGGATGACTGACCGAACCTGGGCCGGTATCAGGGGCATGGAACTTACTGTATCCAGTACCGAGCCGACCGTTTCACCAAAATCGTCACGGGCTTTTTTATTAACGGCATCGGTACGAAGTGGCGCACTGAGTTGTACTGCCACCTGACTACTGGCCTCCCGTGGCAAGCAACGAATCATCCGCTCAGCCATCATCCGCAGCCCCCACTGCAAACGTATCGACACCGCACAGACAGGGTTTACAGGTTGGAACAACTCATGCAGCAGACAGATTTTGAGGCTGATATTTCGTTTCTGCTCTGTAGACAGCTTTTCACCACCGCAGGTGGGTTCAACCTTGTCAGACTGGCTGATAACAAACAACACCTTATGCCGGTATGCTTCACCAATCACCTGCCGGTAAAAATGTTCATCTACGGCCAGCGCCCGATCATCACCCTTAATCAACCACAGAACCAGATCCAGCTGGGGGAGCTGTTTACGGTACAGCGTGGCATACTCTGTATCCCGGCGCTCAGACTCCCCGACGCCGGGTAAATCCACCAGCGTCATAAAGCGCTTCCCCACTTGCAGGCGAAAGCGTAAGGGTTCGCGTGTGCAGGCGGTCACATCGCTGACCGGTGAAATCTCACCGGTAAACAGGGCATTACATAAGCTGCTCTTGCCCGAGCCAGTTTTACCCATGATGCCAATCACCGGCTCATAGTCAGTAAGCTGATTTATCTGCTGCAGAATACGCTCTGATGCCCAGTGCGGCAGGTTAGAAAGCGAATGCTGCAGTGACTGTAAACCTTCAAATTGATTCATTACTGCTCCTCTGAAATGAAAACAAAAAAGGCAAGACCGTGAGGTTCTGCCTTTAATGAGGTATGTTCAGGGGAATGATATATATCTGAATATTTTTAGAATGCTGATAGGCCGTTCTGTGCCAGAAGCGGACTTTTTAAAAATATTGCGTGCCCAACAATTGGGCGCAGGTCACATCAAGTACCCTCAGAATTATAGAGAATACCTGAAATTTTTGTAGAGCGAGGTTTGTTACCCTGCCCGACCAGCGACATGTGGTTAGTTTAGTGATCAGAAATGTCGAGCGTTTGGTCGTTCATTGACGCGGGATCTTCCAACGGTTCCACATGAGTGGTGATATGGATAAAAGGCAGTGCGGTGCGGATATCATTCTCTATACGCTCGGCCCAGTCGTGCCCATATTGAACAGTCCATCGCCCAGGAACTAGGATGTGCATTGTCATAAACGCCCGCCCGCCAGCCTGGCGTGTACGTAGTGCATGGAAATCAAGCCCCTGTTCACGATATCCTGCCAGCAGTGACTCGATTTTTTTGAGTTCTTCCGTGGGTAGCGATACGTCCATCAGACCTGCAGCTGAACGACTCATAAGCTGATAACCAGTCCAAACGATGTTGGCTGCGACCAGCAATGCAACGATCGGATCGACCCAAAACCAGCCGGTCAGATAAACCAGTCCGACACCAAAAATGACACCGACCGACGTCCAGACATCGGTCAGCAGGTGATGAGCATCTGCCTCAAGAGTGATAGAGTTGTGCTGCCTGCCAGCCCTTAACAAAATGCGAGCCGTCACAAAATTAAGGATTGATGCGACTGTTGAAACCAGTAATCCGAGACCAATCTCCTCAAGCGGCTGTGGAGTTAACATCCGCTCAACTGCGGTATAGGCGATACTGGCTGCCGCCAATAGGATCAGAAATCCTTCGAAAGCACTCGAGAAATATTCGGCTTTGCCGTGCCCATATGCATGGTTCTCATCGGCCGGAAGCGCAGCCAAGGTCAGCATCCAGAGCGCCATTAGGGCTCCTGCGAGGTTAACTACGGATTCGATGGCATCAGATAGCAGACCGACCGAACCGGTCATTTTCCACGCCACACCTTTGAGTCCGATAGTGGCAATAGCCGTGGCAATGGAAAGCCAAGCGTAGTGCGTCAGCGGACGAGGTAACCCTTTTGTTTTAGTCATTATTAACTTCCTAAAATAGGACGACTAACTCACATTTCTATCCATGATAGATAATTAAACAATCATTTCGCCATGAATATTTTTTCGTTTTTATTAAATTTAATTAAAAAGTCTCTGCAAGTGCTGTTTCATCTTCTAGTAAACTAAATTTTATTTTTAGGGTTTTCTTCAACTTGAAGTAATATTATCTCACAACAGATTAGTCACTTAGGTTAACTGAGCGGCTTTTATATTTTTCAATTAAAATATGCAAAACTCCCATTGCACCATGTGCATAAAAATAGACCTCAATGAAAGTAGTAAAGAACTTATGCCAGTGGATTACTGTTTCAGCCAGATTTGACTGCATGGTATTCAACAAGAACCATAGGCCACCTGAAAGTGCTACAATTAGCAATGCTAGAACTCCAAATCCTTGGATTGTACTGGCAATACCTCCCGAATGTGCATCGGGCAGTCGGAAACTAGTCAACGTTTTTATATCTTGCTTAATACCACTAAAGTCAAGCCCTACCCATGAAAAATAATAAGTAAAACCTCTTTGAGTAAGCATCCAACTTAACATAATAAAACCACAAATAATCAGTCCTAACCCTGAAATAATGTGCATCCAGGTTATAACTCCTTCAAGACTATGTTCACCAATTGCTTCGGTCTCTGTCAGATTAGAGTTAATAATTTGTGATAATATTAGAAATGCCACAATGATGTGAAGAATACGAAAAAAAGGAGCGTAATCATGGGGTAATAGATTCCAGAGTCGCAATTTCATTAATGAGTCCTTAGTAAATTTATCGATGATCTTAATCATACAAAAGAATTATTAGGATAACCTTAATTCTTAAAATTGCAGCAGGCATTAGTTCACCTCTGATATGGCCACTTGCGAAATGGGAATGGTAACTGTTATTACTATGTGTTTACTTGCTGTTCTTGTTACGCAGCCCCTTAAACACATTACTTTCAAATATGATTTCCTGCTGGGTTTAAATATGTGTCTTTCTATAGTGCGGCAACCTATTTTTACACCAACTCATGAATTAAATAAGAATCATAAATTAAATGAGAGGTTTAATTCTCTTGCTTAACGCGATGATATTAAATGGAAATTTTAATTTTTGTAATTTATTAAACAGTTAGAATGAGACATGGTAAATACGATCTTCCTTTAGATAATTCTGATAGCACTTTTTCTACTGGGCAGTCTGCAATGTCCGCTTCTCGCTCACAACGGACCTTCAGCTCAGTTAGTTCTAACCGCTTCGTGCTGTGAGTTCAACGGGTCTATGCAACCTGAATACGGGGCACTTGATGGTTATATCGCCCGGCAGGATGACGATATCGACTGGCCGCTGAAGCGCGATAATCCGACAGAAGATCATGGCTATGCAGCATTCATTTCGGAGAAAATTACTGGAGGTCGCTCTGATGGCTATTAACGGTAAGAGCTGGATTTTTCTGGGGCTCACTATTTCTCCTTTTGCTACGCCCGACCCTTTGGTGAAGTCAGTACTGAAAAATATTCACGAAACACTGGGTAATGCCGGATATTTCTTCATTGCTTTCCATGCGGCAGCGGCGTTGCTTCATCACTATGTCCAGAAGGACAACACACTATGTAGAATGCTTCCTGATCACAACAAGCCGATTTAATTTGTGTTTCTGCCGGGGGAGCGTCTTCCCGGCAGCAATATTGCTGCCCTCAACGCTTCGTTATATCCCCTGTAGCCCTGGTTCATGTCAGACAGAATGCCTGCAGCTCAGTACTGTATATTCTTTATCACATTGCTGACTTTCACCTGCACAAGGTAATTCAACCTAGATGAGTCTGAGGTTGCCACGGGATAGATGAAAACGCATGGCATGGCAGGAACAAGAATCAACGTTACTTTTTGTCCTGGTAAACCACTGTGATGTTGTCTGGTTTTCTTAACGTCGGGGCCGTAGCAGGGTCAATCAGGTACACAGGTACTATCACGGCATTTTTCCCACTAAACAGAATTGGCACCCAGCAATGAACACGTGGGTCTCCTGTCGTCTCCGGGATACCACTTGTACCGTATGACATAAGATCAACCACATTAATAAAAAGCGCCTTACCTATATCAAAGAAAAACTCGTTAAAAACCACATCTTTTGCCAGCAAAATTACAGCATCACCTGCTGCCAGTTTTATTGGGGATGAAGAGTGTCCAGAGGTTTCAACATCAGCAAAAATAATCCTTTCGGTATAGATAAAACAGGCATAGCGGGCATCCTGTTCTGATCTTTCCAGGAGCGACTGACAGAACTCTTTGATATGTCGATTTTCGACCCTGCCAACTGCATTATCCCGACGGAGGTGTCGCTTATGTTCGCGAACATGCACCTTGCCATTGACGCTGTCAAAGTCGTACCCTTTTCCAACCTGAAGCTTACTCTCCCAGATCTCCATACAATACTTTTCAGCAGCTACAACATTTCTTCGGCGAGGCAAATCCTGCTGGTAGACACCAGACAGTAGCCGGGCCTTAAGTTCGTCCGCAAGCTGATAATAGCGATTAATATCTTTCAGTACCGGAACGGTGGCATCCAGCAATGTGGAAATAACCTGCGATCGTGAGATCTTCTGTTTTTTGCTGTATTCATCCACAACACGCAGAGTCTCAGAATTGGTTACATTGAAAGTGATTCGTTCTGACATGCCAATCACCTATTAAGCATTTTAGAAAAAGTGCATAACAATTAACCTTAAACACCTTTATTATCAACAAGTTTATTCTATTGCTCTTTCTCTTTAGTTATCAATTCATAGTAACATGCTCTCACGTAAAAATACTGAATATGATGCTGTCAGGACAGCCTGGATACCAGGAGCGAACATTTGGGTTTTTAGTATAATTAAGGTCTTCATGTTTTAAGAACTTCCTCTTCATATCCCCTTCCCCAGTGATCCGCTTACCCCGTCTGTATATCTTCTGTCCCCACAGTACTGCTCAGTAAACAGAAATACTGTGACTTTCCTGCATAAAAATTACATATCACCACCTTCCTTTGTACACACACTACAGAGGATTAAATCATGGACTTTCCCTGGCCCTGGAATCGCAAATACACAATGAACTGGTTCCTGTTGTCGTTACTGAACCACCATCTTGATCAGCTACTGGAACGTTACTCCCGCCTTCAGCCCCTCAGACTCGATGTGTTCTATCAGAATGACACATGGCGTTATAACCATCACGGATGGTACGAGACAGAAAGGGAGGTACGCCAGTTAACAGAACATCTGATGTTAGAGAGCAACATCGTGGGCCACTTCTGGGTACTGGAGTGTACTTCCCGACACAAATGCCATGCCCATATCGTGATGTATCTTGATGGTCACCATAACCAGGCCACCTTTCCGGTGGCTGAACAGGCGGGGGCTGCCTGGCAGAAGATTACACAGGGTGAGGGGTACCACAATCGCTGTGATCCCAAGAAGTGCTACGAAGCCGATATCACCCGCCCCGTCAATTACGATGATGCTGCAGCCATCGACAACCTGCGCTACATCATCAGCTATCTCGCCAAGGAGAAATCAAAATACGGGCAGACTTACTACGGGGCCAACGAGGTACCACCCGCGAGTGGACTGGGCAGACCGCGAGGGCTTCGATAAAACGACGCACTTTTTTACGTCAGTTCCGGTTGTTATGCCGGAGAAGGGTACAGTGATTCATCACACGACTCCGGTACTTACTTAGCTACCGGAGAATCTCACCATGGCAATTAAACCTTCCCTGCTTGAAGATCAGTTCGTTGATATGACTTTCATCACCCGCCTGCTGGGGGTCAGTGATAAGTGGATTTACCGACTCATCAAAGATGGCATATTTCCAAAACCCATCAAACTGGGGCGAAGTTCACGATGGCTACAGAGTGAAGTGGAAGCCTGGCTACAGGCGAGAATCCACGAATCACGCAGCTAAATACCTCTCCTTACATATCACTTTCCTGACAGGCAAACTCTTTATCCTCTCATAGCGGAGGTTTGCGGCTGCCTGTCATTCAGTATCCAGGGATAATCCACCATGAAAGAGACAAAGACGCGATATAACAGTTTGCTGGTCAGCTATCAACGTTGGCTAAACGGGTTCACAAAACTGGCCATCATAAATGGCATGTGTCATCCCAATATTCAGGCCAGCCACCATCTGATGGTGGGCAGTCTGTACTTTCCCGGCGCAGGGCAGATGACTGCAGTGGTACCACAGTGCCTTTACCGACTGATTTACGGAAGTCAGCATCCAGAGCCAGTGTCGGTATTGACTGATATGCAAATCAGCCTTGAGACAAGGCAAAAAACTTTACTGCACCACCCAATGTTGGAAGGGATATTACTGAGTGAATGTATCCGCCTCAAACAACGCCCACTGGCAAATAGGCTGATTAGCCTGTTACACCAATTCAGTTCACCGGAGCATCGCCACAAACTGGTCTGGCTATGTTGGTACGATTTGATGATGGGTGCGACGCTGGAAGACTGGTTGGATAACCTGAAACGTAAGGCACCTGAAGATCTAGGCTTGTGGCTGGTTGGACGGCAGGAGGAAAACATATCCCTCACGCAAATGATGGATGAATATCTGCTATTTACCGGCCACTAATATCAGTTCCGATCTGTGCCTAACCGTTTTACTCCTGGGAAAAAGAGCAGAGCTACTCCCCACTTTTTCTCAATGATGCTCCCCCTTTATCCAAAATGTTCAGGGGCAAGGCCCATTCACTATTGGTATTTATTGGAAGATACGATATTATTCTATAATTCCGGAAATATAGAAATGAGATATAAATGGAGCTTTCGAAAGCAGCAGAAACCCTGAAAGAGCTGGGTCATCCTACGCGCCTAAGCGTATACAGAGAGCTGGTTAAAGCCGGGCATGAAGGGCTACCGGTTGGCGAACTGCAGAAGCGGCTCGAAATCCCAGCGTCTACGTTGAGCCATCATCTTTCCTCGTTGATATCAGTTTCTTTGGTACGCCAGGAACGTCAGGGCAGAACGCTTTTTTGCCACGCTCGATATGAAAACCTTGAGGCTCTGATTGCCTTCCTGACAGAAGAATGCTGCTCAGGGACTAACGACTGCCTCCCCCTGCCCCAGAAGACGGAGAAGTAAAATGACAGGTGATCTTAAGAATGTTGATTCGGGTTTGTTCGACACCTCAATCACAGAGGCAAGATTCGGTGTTCCTGCCGTTCCCCATCCTCCACGTATCCTCATGTTGTACGGCTCTGTGCGCGAACGTTCCTACAGCCGACTGGCAACGGAAGAAGCGGCAAGGTTACTGACCGCCATGGGCGCAGAAGTGCGGATCTTCAATCCTTCTGGCTTGCCTCTTCCTGATGATGCGCCTGACTCGCATCCTAAAGTCATGGAACTGCGCGAGCTGGTTCGTTGGTCCGAAGGGATGGTGTGGTGTTCCCCTGAACGCCATGGTGCGATGACCGGCATCATGAAAGCCCAGATTGATTGGATACCGTTATCAGAAGGCGCTGTTCGCCCTTCGCAGGGTAAGACTCTGGCCGTTATGCAGGTCTGCGGTGGCTCTCAGTCTTTCAATGCCGTAAACCAGATGCGCATTCTTGGCCGCTGGATGCGGATGATCACCATCCCGAATCAGTCCTCTGTGGCAAAAGCCTGGCAGGAATTTGATGAAGATGGACGAATGAAACCGTCGTCTTATTACGACCGGATCGTGGATGTGATGGAAGAACTGGTGAAATTTACTCTGCTGACCCGAGGTAACTCAGCCTATCTCGTTGATCGCTACAGCGAACGAAAAGAGTCTGCAGAAGAACTTTCACGGCGGGTTAATCAGAGCAAAATTTGAGGGCTGGTATGAGTGATGTAACGGCATTCAACAACTGCATGAGCGTGTTCTGGCGGCAACATGAAGCCGAACTCTCTCGCTTTCTGACATCTAAGACAGGTGATAGCGAAAAAGCAGCAGACCTTCTGCAAGAGCTATTCCTGCGTGCCCGCGCTCATTCAGACAGTTTCTGCGAAATGGAGAATCCGCGAGCCTGGCTGTATCGGGCGGCGAGGAATCTGCTGATTGATGAGTACCGCACCACCAGGGAATTCGTTGAGCTGGAAGATGATGCCCCATTCACTGATGCATCCCCTGATGCAATCTCAACGCTGGATATTTGCCTGCCTGAAACATTGCAGGCATTACCTGAAGATGAGCGGTGGTTGATTGAAGAATCCGACCTTAACCGGCGTCCCCAGCAGTCCCTGGCCGATGAACTGGGAATCACGCTTACGGCGTTTAAATCCCGACTACTTCGGGCCAGAAAACACCTGAAAGAGACGATGACAGAACTTTGTCAGATTGAGGCGGATGACACGTCTTCCGTCTGCTGCCACAAAAAAATGAATTAATCGCGCATCTTTTCCCCACCACCTTCGTTTACCTCAGTGTAAAGCCAAATGACTAAACACTGAGGTAAACAGTCCATGTCAAAAATTGAGATCTTTGAAGCAGCAGGCTGCTGTGCAACCAGCAGCGTTGTAGTCAGTGACGAAGCCGTCAAATGGAACGCCAGCGCCGAATGGGCGAAAAAGAATGACGTTGATATACAGCGCTACAGCCTTGCGAAGAACCCGCAGCAGTTCCTGAATTCGCCGGTCATTAAAGAGTTTCTGAACACATCAGGGATGGAGTCTCTCCCTGTCACCTTGCTCGACGGCAAACTCGTGATGGCAGGCAAACTCCCGACTCGTGAAGATATCGCCCGTTGGGCAGGTATTCCGCTTAGTCAGGACTGGAGTGAAGACAGCACGCAACCACGCTGCTGCAGCATTCCACGTATGCCTTAATTCCAGAGGAGCAATCACTGATGAATATGCCATTTTTAAAAGACATTCCCCCGTTCATCTTCTTCACTGGCAAAGGTGGCGTGGGTAAAACATCCCTGGCCTGTGCTACTGCGGTATGGCTGGCCGATCAGGGTAAGAGAACGCTTCTGGTGAGTACCGATCCGGCTTCCAATGTCGGCCAAGTCTTTAGCCAGACTATCGGCCACCGAATCACAGATATCAGTACCGTAGAAAATCTTGCCGCGATGGAAGTTGATCCGATGGCTGCAGCACAGGCATATCGTGACCGAGTACTCGACCCGGTTCGCGGGCTGATGCCAGCCGATGTGGTCAGCAGCATTGAAGAACAGCTCTCCGGTTCATGCACTACGGAAATCGCGGCATTTGATGAGTTTACTGGTCTTCTTACCAACCATGAGTTGCGGGAAAAGTATGACCATATCGTATTTGATACTGCGCCAACCGGTCATACCATCCGTATGCTTGAGTTGCCGGGGGCCTGGAGCGGTTATCTCGAAGCGAACCCTGATGCCGCCGCTAACCTCGGGCCGCTGGTGGGGCTGGAGAAACAACAGCACCAGTACTCAGACGCGGTTAAGGCGCTGTCTGATGCAGCTCTCACGCGCTTGGTTCTGGTTGCCCGAGCCCAAGCTTCAACACTGAAAGAAGTCTCTCATACGCACGATGAGCTTTCTGCTATCGGTTTGCAGCATCAACACCTTGCCATTAATGGCGTGCTGCCGCCGTTTGCGGGTGAAAATGATCCACTGGCGCAAAGTATTCTGGCTCGAGAAGAAAAAGCATTACAGGCAATGCCAGAGAACCTGGCGAACCTTCCCCGCTCGCAGCTGTATCTGAAGCCATTTAATCTGGTCGGTCTGGAAGCGCTGCGTCAGTTATTTACGGAGAACAAAGCCTCGCTGCCGCTCCCTGCTACCACGCTGAATACTTTGGATTTACCGAAACTTGCCTCACTGGTAGATGAACTCAGCCTGACAGGTAAAGGTCTGGTAATGGCAATGGGTAAAGGTGGCGTGGGCAAAACGACTGTTGCAGCTTCGATCGCGGTATCGCTGGCAAAACGCGGTCATAAAGTCCATCTGACGACGTCCGATCCGGCAGCACATCTGTCTTATACGCTGGATGGCTCGCTGCCAAACCTTCAGGTCAGCCGTATCGATCCGAAGGTGGAGACAGAGCGCTATCGCCGCTTTGTGCTGGAAAATCAGGGCAAAGGATTAGACGCTGAGGGACTAGCAGTGCTGGAGGAAGATCTCCGCTCGCCATGTACTGAAGAGATCGCCGTGTTTCAGGCATTCTCGCGGATCATCAAAGAGGCAGACGATCATTTTGTTATTATGGACACCGCGCCAACAGGTCACACACTTCTGCTACTGGATGCAACAGGAGCCTATCACCGGGAAATGGTGCGTCAGATGGGGCAAACACATGACCATGTGATGACGCCAATGATGCAATTGCAGGACCCGGAGAAGACAAAGGTTATTATCGTGACGCTTGCCGAAACGACACCGGTACTTGAAGCGGCGAACCTACAGCAGGATTTACGTCGCGCTGGCATCGAGCCATGGGCATGGGTTGTGAATAACAGCCTGGCGGCAGCTGAACCGTCTTCACCTTTCCTGAAGACCAGGGCGAACCGCGAGTTGCCTCTCATCTCTGATGTGGAAGAGCAGTATGCAAAGCGTATTGCATTAACTGCGTTACAGAGCGAAGAGCCGGTAGGTATTGACCTACTGAAAGAAATGGCTAAGTAACCATGAAGGGGGCAAATGCCCCCTTCATTTTTATTTCAGTCTTTTACCTGCATCATTAACGACTTTTTCACCATCTTCTTTGGTGAAAGCCCCTTTCTGAGATTCTGGCAGGATATCCAGAACGACTTCAGAAGGACGGCAAAGTTTAGTTCCCAGTGGCGTCACTACAATCGGACGGTTAATCAGGATCGGATGTTGCAACATAAAATCGATTAGCTGGTCGTCAGTAAATTTATCATCTGCAAGACCCAGTTCCTCATACGGTTCGACGTTCTTACGCAGCAAAGCCCGGACGGAAATGCCCATATCTGCAATGAGTTTGACCAGCTCATCGCGTGAAGGTGGGGTCTCAAGGTAAAGAATAACAGTCGGCTCATTACCGCTGTTGCGGATCATCTCCAGCGTGTTACGCGACGTGCCGCAGGCCGGGTTGTGATAAATAGTGATGTTGCTCATATCAGTATCTCATTACAAAGTGAAAGAGAGACGTAGCGCCAGCGCTGCCAGCGTTACAAACAGCACAGGCAGAGTCATGACGATCCCGGTGCGGAAATAGTATCCCCAGGTGATGGTCATATTCTTCTGTGAAAGGACATGCAGCCAGAGCAGCGTTGCCAGGCTACCAATAGGTGTAATTTTCGGGCCCAGATCGCAGCCAATCACGTTGGCGTAGATCATCGCTTCTTTGATAACGCCTGTTGCAGTGCTGCCATCAATAGAGAGAGCGCCAACCAGCACGGTAGGCATGTTGTTCATGATGGAAGACAGGAAAGCCGTCAGGAAGCCAGTACCAAGCGTCGCAACCCAGAGTCCTTTATCCGCCAGTACGTTCAGCACACCTGAAAGGTATTCGGTTAGCCCAGCGTTGCGCAGACCGTAGACCACCAGGTACATCCCCAATGAGAAGATGACAATCTGCCATGGCGCACCGCGAAGCACTTTGCCAGTGTTAATGGCATGGCCTCGTTTCGCCACCGCAAACAGAATGACAGCTCCTACAGCAGCAATCGCGCTGACCGGGATACCCACCGGCTCAAGGACAAAAAAGCCAACCAGAAGAAGGATCAACACTATCCATCCGGTTCTGAAGGTTGCCAGATCTTTAATAGCTTTTGCAGGTGCTTTCAGGAGAGCCAGGTCGTAAGTCGGCGGAATATCTTTGCGGAAGAACAGATGCAGCATCACCAGCGTGGCGATAATAGCGGCAATATCCACCGGCACCATTACCGACGCATACTCAGTGAAGCCCAGCCCAAAGAAGTCTGCAGAAACGATGTTAACCAGGTTGGACACGATAAGCGGCAGACTGGCCGTATCGGCAATAAACCCGGCGGCCATGACAAATGCCAGCGTAGTACCTTTACTGAAACCTAATGCAAGCAGCATGGCGATGACAATTGGAGTAAGAATCAATGCCGCACCATCGTTGGCAAACAATGCCGCCACCGCTGCACCTAGCAGGACGATATACGTAAAGAGCAAACGGCCACGACCGTTACCCCAGCGTGAAACATGCAATGCCGCCCATTCGAAAAAGCCGGATTCATCGAGCAGCAGGCTGATGATAATCACCGCAATAAAGGTCGCTGTCGCGTTCCAGACGATATTCCACACCACCGGAATATCGCTTACATGCACAACGCCAGATATCAAAGCCAGTCCTGCGCCTAGCATTGCACTCCAGCCGATCCCTAATCCCTTCGGTTGCCAGATAACCAAAACAATGGTCAGGACAAAAATAGCGCCTGCCAGTAACATACATCCTCCTGACAGGGCGGTTCTACCGCCCTGTAAAAACAAAAAATTAACTCGCCAACTCTCTGAGTTTTTCAATACCGGCTGGCTCAGAAGCCAGTACCGGAACGAGCGCTATACGGTTAGCGTGCTGATTCTTAACAGCCTCAATCTGAGGCTGTTCCTGCTGGGCGCGCTGGCAAAGCAACGGAGAACTCGTATCCGCAATGGAAAGGCTGTTATTGATAATCCAGCCCCACGGATGAATCCCCGCACGCTCAAGATCGGACTGCAGGTTTGCCGCTTCCAGTACCGGTGTGGTTTCAGGCAGAGTGACCAGCAGGACTTTGGTGCGTTCCGGGTCCTGAAGCTGCATCATTGGGGTAGTAAAATGACCTTTACTCCCCATTTTTTTGGCAATCTCTCGGTGGTAAGCCCCGGTCGCATCAAGCAGTAATAGCGTATGCCCGGTAGGTGCCGTATCCATGACCACAAACCGTTTGCCTGCTTCACGGATTACGCGTGAGAACGCCTGGAACACCGCAATCTCTTCCGTGCAAGGAGAACGTAAATCCTCTTCGAGCAGCCGTTTCCCTGCCTCATCCAGATCCCTGCCTTTCGTCTCAAGAACATGCTGACGATAGCGTTCAGTTTCATCGTGAGGGTTGATTCGGCTGACCTGCAGATTTTTGTGGCTGCCATTCAACGTTGTACTCAGGTGTGCAGCAGGATCTGAGGTAGTGAGATGCACATCAAAACCCTTATCTGCCAAACTGACGGCGATAGCCGCAGCCATTGTGGTTTTACCCACACCGCCTTTACCCATCAGCATAATCAGACCGTGTTCACTGCGAGCGATATCATCAACCAGGCCAGAGAGCGATAAGTTTTCAGGCGTGTACTGGATGTTCGTTACCGGGAGCGGTAATGCCTCAGAACCGGTATCCAGAAGTCCCTTCAATGCTGAAACACCAACCATATTGACTGGCTGTAGTAATAGGGTATCTGTCGGTAGCCCAGATAAACCGGCAGGAAGATTTGCCAGTGCCTCCTGCTCACGTTGCCATATCGCAGCGGCCAGGGCGTCATGTTCAGCTTCGGCTTTAGGCAGCACACCATTAATCACCAGGTATTGGTTTTTCAGGCCAATTGCGGCGAGTTCTTCATGGGTGCGGGCGACTTCCTGCAGCGTAGATTTTTGCAGTCGCGCAACCAGAACCAGGCGGGTACGTTCAGGATCGGATAACGCCTCTACCGCATGAGCATACTGCTCACGCTGCTTTTCCAGCCCGGCCATTGGGCCAAGACAGGAAGCACCATCCGGGTTACTTTCAATGAAGCTACTCCAGGCACCGGGAAGCTGGAGAAGGCGAATCGTGTGGCCCGTCGGCGCTGTATCAAAAATGATGTGATCGAAGCGGGTCAGCAGGGAAGCGTCTGTCAATAAGCCGGTGAACTCATCAAACGCCGCAATCTCAGTGGTACAGGCTCCTGAAAGCTGCTCGCTGATACTGTTAACAACGTCATCAGGCAAAAGACCTTTGATAGGATCAACGATTCTGGAGCGGTATTGTTTGGCGGCTTCCTGCGGGTCGATTTCCAGAGCGGAAAGTCCAGGAACTGCTGCCACAGGGCGAATGGTATTACCGATAGCCTGATCGAACACCTGACCGACATTGGAGGCTGGGTCAGTACTGACCAGCAAAACCCGCTTACCCTGTTCAGCAAGGCGGATAGCCGTCGCGCAGGAAATAGAAGTTTTTCCTACACCACCCTTGCCGGTAAAAAACAGGTAAGGCGGGATATTCTGTAAGAATTTCATATGTCCTCCTGACATATTCAGCAACAGGAAGTATTACCACCACAGCAGCTGGTGGGAGCTAACCCTACCTTCTCCAGCGGAATACCGAACCAGCGAGCCAGCTCAGCGCGTTTTGGGTATCGCCCTGCCATCACCGTTTCACCGTCCAATAGCAGTAACGGAAGACCTTCTGCTCCAGATGCTTCGAGGAATGCTTTCGCTTTCTCATTCTGAACAAAGCTCATGGGCTGCTGCGCCAGGTTGTAACGTTCAACCTGTACACCACGTCCTTTCAGCCACTGCACATCAGCAGAAAAATCAACCAGAACCTGATCGACATCTGAGCCACATACGCCGGTACTGCAGCACATTGCCGGGTCAAACACCGTTAACGTCTTCATTCTGAATACCTCACATTTGGAAAAACATATATGTTCAGGCAAATTTTTTAGATGCAAACAGCCTTACCGCTACCAGAGCAGTTTGCCGATGCCAGCTTACGGGCGATGGCCTGTACATCGTCCTGTTGGCTTAACCAGGCCTGCTCAATCACCTGAGCAGCCCAGAATGGAATATGCGGGGATAAGCGATAATGAACCCATTTCCCCTGCTTGCGATCCAGCAATAGACCGCTTTCCCGGAGCATTGCCAGATGGCGGGAGATCTTGGGCTGCGACTGATCCAGCGCTGTACAGAGATCGCACACGCACAGCTCTCCCATCTCTCTGAGCAGCAACACGATGCCCAAACGGGTTTCATCGGAGAGGTTTTTGAAGAGTGGTAATGCTGATAATTGTGGCATAAGCCCTCCTGCTATTATCTCGCAGTTTCTCTCTATAACAGTGCAATGTCAAAAAATATATTTGAATTTCCATATATGAAAGAAGCAAAGCTTCTCTCTACGTCTAGTATGGACAGCGAGATAATCTAGAGTAACCTCTTATACTAGGAAGCCCTGAAGACATCCACAGGGCACATTCTGTTAGAGTTAATATTAAGCTGGAGGTAGCGCCCAAAGTTCTTCAAGGTTCACATCGTCGCTGCTGGGTCGATGCTGTTTCAGCAGCGGGTCAATTTTCAATATCATTGGAAGATCAAAAGCGGTTCCAGTGACTACGCAGCAGCCCTTGGCTAGAGTCGGTATGAGAGCCTTAGAACTGGAATCTAACGTGCTAATTGTATTGTCTAATAGCATAAGGTCGCGATCGTTAACCAATCGGTGTATGAAGAAATTGTGAATCTGGGAAACAATAGTAGGTGAAATATCTGCAGGCCGCTGACTAGATAGTGTGAGGTATACGCCATACTTGCGTCCCTCCTTAATTATTTCTTCAAAGAGTTCAAGCCGGTAGTCTTTCCAGATTTCATGCTCACGGGTGGACTGCTCTGACAAAATATTGTGTGCCTCATCAATGATAAGGTGCAGAGTCCGGCTTGGAGGGCTTTTAAGATTCTCTGCATCTTTATGATTTGTGTAGAAATTTTTGGCTACAAGCAGTGGCAAGATCTTTTTTATCTCATTCTTGCATTTCTTTAAAGAGATGACATGTAAGAGATGCGGAGGTTGTGGCACATCAACGATTTCAAGAACATTACGCAGAGCCGATATAGATGATTTGGCCCTAGCTAGCACCGGTTGAATGTGTTCGTATTGGGCATAGCCAAATACAACATCTGAACAGAGTTGGAGGTAGCACCGCAATATTAGTTCGTCGAATTGATCAATTCCATCTAAATTAACACTCTCATCAATAATGGGTTTGATATTCGCGTCAAATCCATTGCCATTTGAATTATAGTACGTGCCGCTGGCATGCTTAAAATACTTATCTTTATTGTAATAAATAATTCCTTTTAAATGTTCTTGAAGCAATTCGCAGTCAATCATGCGTGCAATTTCACGGCTCAAATCCAAAGCATCTGATTTCGCTTCACCTGTACTAAAAACTTTTTCAAAAACCTTTTCTACATACTGACCTGCTCCCCGTTGATTAGTACACCCCGATGTTAGTAATGTCTTCATAAGCCACATGAGGACATCCCCATGAAGAAG
>NZ_JAOWHW010000147.1:19087-36308 GCF_030332425.1 Citrobacter sp. Cpo142 | reverse complement strand
GCCTGCTCGCTATTACCCTCTTTCTCATCCAGAAACTGATCGAGAATCACGGGCGCGGAAGCCCCGGCAAGAATCAAACCAACGACCGCTGCGCTCAGTTTATTCTTCAGCTTTGGTGACATTGCCATTAAGCCGGTCCTCCCTTTCCTTTTGCCTGTAGTACCAGTTCACTGCACAGGTGATAACGGTGCATGCGATACCGACAATAATTGCCCAGTCGCTCAGGCTTAACCCTGCAATTCTGTCGGCCAACATCCAGGACACCTCTTTTGCTGTTTTANCTGTTTCGGCGTATGCCTTCGCTGATACACCGCAGCCGGTCAGCGTGGTGCCTGTTCCATATGAAAGTCTGCTGTAAATGGTGCTCATTCTGGTCATAGCCTCACCTCCGATTCTTCGGATGGCGTTTTGTGAAAGGGGAATAAAAAAGCCCGTTCGAATGAACGGGCCAGAAAATAAGCATATTGCATTACTGAAGCGTCAACGTGATGCCGGGTGCCTCCCGGTGGGCCTTTGGCTGACAAACCATGACCCGTGTGCACTAAGCATGTCATTCCATGACTTTGTTTACTGTCAGTTTCACCCCTCCGCTTAGGGGGATTCATCACACTTACGTCAAACGAGAGCTTTTACTAGATGCTCTATAACTTTAGAATCAATAAGAAAAACCTGCAATCAAACAGCACTATTATTCTAAAAGGATCAGACTTCACGGGCTTGATTTATCAACAAAGCACGTAGTGAGTGATATCCGTGAGCCTGAAATGAAAAAGGCCGCCACGCGGCAGCCTCGAAGTAAGTACGGTTGTTTACAATGGTGGAGAGAGAGGACCTTCTAACACATCTGCTTCACCGTTATGGCAAATGTCATCGCCTCTGGTCAGATGCCAAACACCTGTGATTATTTTCCCCGTTTCCAAGTCATCAACGGTGTCATTCGTGTAGTACGCTACCTGTACAACTCCGACATGCTGAATCCAGTAATACCCTTCTTTCATAAGCTCCTCCGCGATACTCAGCAGATAGTATAGAGCGGCACAAATGATGCTGTGGTGCAGGAAGCCACAACTTAACCTTTGCTAATAAAGTAATTTCGAAAGATGACGATAATGGATAATAAATGTAAGGTCGGAGGAACCACCATGAGCATGACAGTTAGCACTTTGGGTCAGGACATACTACAAAGCACAGTAAAACAAGCACCTTCAAGTACTGGCAACTCTGTTTCACAACAAATTCAAAACCTGAAAAAACAAATTGGTGAGTTGACAAAAGAACTCAGCGCCATGGGTTCAAAAATAAATGAAGTAACCTCCGAAGATGAGGCAAAACTGCTTAAACAGCAGATGGAGATGATTCAAAGGCAAATCGAGTCTATATACGCAAAAATTGCTCAATTACAAAAACAAGAAGCAGAAAAAAACCAAATGGTATCGGGAGCATTACCTACGGTAAGTGACAAATCAGGTTCGAACGTTGCAGGGAATAATACTAAAAATATTGATGTCTACGTTTAGCAGCTACCCCCAACCATTTTTCCTTTGAGTTAAAAACGAAAAAGCACTGGAGTGTTGTGAGAACTTGTTTTCAAGTTAACGATTCAGCACGGCGATATGACAGGGGTACTGGTGTAATACACCTCGCGAATACCCCTGTCGTATCGCCGGAAAGCAAAAACCCCGCGCTGGCGGGGTTCTCGTTATATTCAAATTGTTCGCTTTTCGTCGCTGCCATCGTGGCGCAGCTCTGCCAAGCATGAATGGATTATCTAACTTTCTGGGTAGTTTTCAATACCAGACACAAAAAACAGCACAAAAAAGCAAAAATATTATTCCTTGCTTTCCAAAAGTGCTTTCGCTGACAAGAACACCTTTGCTCTGAAAATCTGTAAACACCACTTCACTCGCTCTCTGGCCTTTTCTTGTGTCAGCCATGGCGCAATCGCCTGTAGTTCCCGGGTTATGTCTGAGACTTTTTTTCGGGTGGTGTAATACTGAAGACCAACAACATAAACCGGATCGTTTATATCCAGCGCCTGCAGTACGCATTGCTCAACAAAATCGACATCGTCACTATGCAGGGCCTCGTCAATTACACTGGCGGGTGACTGGGGCCAGAGAATGCTGTGTGCCCTGTTCATTGCCTGCTGTCCACGGAATCCCTCTTCTCTCGCCTGATTTAACGCAACGGTGAATCGCTCGAGTGCCTTATCTGACCAGTTCCGTCCCTTAAGCACATTCCAACACGCATGTCCTCGCGGCAAACGAGGAGCAGTTTTTCCTCCCACACCTTCCCCCCAGGTAGTGAGCAGGGATTTAATCCATCCGGACTGGATCCCCGTCAGGAGGATACATTTACCGAGCCAACTTTTACGCGGCGCAGATGCTGCTTTACCAAGTGCTTCAAAATGATTGCGGCATTGACGTGGTGTCATCCTGTTTTTCTCCTTACACCAGAACACCGAGCCCGTAAGCCCGGTCCAGCACTCTGATAATCATTACCGGCTGAGGTACATGCTTTCGCTCAAACTTCACCGGGTCGTTATGTAGTTCTGTATGGCACTGACGACACAAAGGGATCGCGAAAATATCATGCGCCTTCGTTGCCATACCTCCCTGCCCCCAGCCAATTAAATGGTGTGGGTCATCGGATGGTTTGCCGCAGCATTCGCAGGGCTGTGTTTTAATCCATTCCAGATATCGGGGGGCCGTCCAACGGATACGCTTTGGACGTTTCATATAGGTTTGCGGGGACTCAGGGTCGACCAGAACACCAACTACAGGCTTAACCTCAGGCACCTGCGCTGGTGGCATGTTCACGGTTACTGTGCTGGCTTTGGCTGTAATGATGCTGGTGGCGGTTACACCCGGCTCGACGTCGCATTCATGCATGACTGACTGATGATCTTCCGAAGGAATACGAAGCGCCCGACTGGCTACTGATTCGGGAATTGCGTCGGTAACCCCCATACGCACCGCCCACCAGCATAGCTCCGCCAGCGACAGTTCTCTGGAAGGATCCTGATTCAGTGCCACCATGATGCTGTTGATAATCCAGCTAATAACATTACATCTCGCCAGCTCTGCAAGTTGTTCGCTGTAATGGTCACGCAAATGGTTATCACAATGTCCACACAGAAGAACCGATCCGGGTTCATGACGCAGAGTGGTTAACTCGTGATAATGGTAATCGCTGTGTGGCCACTGGCAGCAGCTACCGCCATAACGCAGAAGCCAGTAATCAAGGCCACTCAAACCACCAGCAACCTTAATAACTTTTTCATCCAGGAAGAACGGTCGCAGCGACTCGTCACACGCAAGCGGCTGGCGAACGTCAGGAACACGGCCAGCAGGCAACCGTTCCATACCTGCCGGCTGGCTTTCCACCAGCACACGTTCACAACTGAATAATGACATCAGCTCACTGCCCGGCTTGAGCAGCACAATTCCAAGCTCACGCGCAACCACCGGCTTCAGCAGCGCCCTCATTCTGCAATCTCCCCGATAATTATTTGTCCCTTCTCTCCCCATAATTTTGTGACGCGTGAATCCCAGATGTGAGCGTCATCTTCGTAAATGGCATCCATCAGAGCTTTCATCATGTTGTCAAAATCAGGTTTTGTCTGGTGTGGTTTACCGTTGAACTCAGTCCGTTTCTTATTGCTCCAACTCGCTGGCATAGGAAGAATGAAGGTGACATGCGAACCGCTTTCCGGCAGCTCAACACCCTGCAGATGAACTTCATCACAGAAAGCCCGGTAACGCAGAACCTCGGGGCGCTTTTTCCATTTATCAGCGCGAGTCATCCTAGGCTTGCCCATTGGGGTGATATCGTAGACTTTCACATTCACCTCCAGATCCGTTGTTGCCAGGTTCTGTCCTGACGCGGAGGCTTAGATACTTCTGGCAAGAACGCGCTGATCGTCCAATGAACGAAGTCATTATCCAGACTACGCTCGGTCTTAATCTGCTTTGCGTGATAGCGGGCTTCCAGTTCGTCAGCCTGCTCAGTGGTGAGTTGGGTATGTTGAAACCAGCTTTTCTTCATAACGCACCTCTGGATGCGGTAAAAAGAAAATCGCTGGCGTTAGTTAACGTCAGTATGTGGGATTGCTTGAATTGATCTTGCGCCATGGGCTTTTCTCCTGTGGCGCAGCAGGTATAGGTTGTTCAGGCCTATGACGGGAGTGTAACAGAATTCTGAGTAACGCGATAACCAGCCCTTTCCAGCATCTGAGTAAACAACGTAGGTGTACCAATAATTTCATTATCCTGAAGAGGCATGAAAGACACCATGCTACCGCGACGATACATCAGGGCGCGCTCACACTCAGGAAATGATTGCAGCCTGGCAACGATGACTCCATCGTGACATCTGATGACTGCGTAGCCTTTTTTGGGCAATTCTACTTTTTCTTTCACTTAAACTCCCCCATGCAATCGGGATAAAGTAATACCCAAAAAACTAATAAAACCAGTCGTCAGCGCTTTCCCAGGTCTCCTGGGGGATTTCCTCCACCTTCGTTTTATCGCCCTTATCGCCACCAAAAACAGTCAGGCTATCACCGCCAGCCGTGCGGATAACTAGAGAACAATTTCCATATTGATTCTGAAGTCGCTTAAGCAGCTCTTTCTCAAGTGCGGGTATGGCTCCGCGCGGCAGGTCTTTTGATTTGTTGATCGTAAGTTCTACCTTCATAATTCCCTCTACATCAAAATACTGTACATTCATACAGTATACCTATTGAATCTCATATTCAAGTGGTTAATAGCACTTTTTGCCAAAGCCATGCCGTTGTATACACTGAGCTTTTCCTAGCATTAGGGATTCACTAAATCTGAGTGGCAACACTGTATAGATAAGAAAAAACCCGCCGGAGCGGGTTAAAGATCCAGAGATTAAATAGTTTAAAGGCTGTATTCAAAAACTAATTAACCATCAGGCGTAGGGCTAAATCATTCGGGTAGGGGTCAAAATAGTTCTGAGTAAGCAAATAGCGATCTGGATATTCAGCCAGATAGTGCTTTAGCAAAGTAAGTGGAGCGAGTATCGGCAAGAGTCCACTGCTATAGTTGAGAATAACGTCACGCAGTTCTCCGCGCTGACGTGTATTCAACTGGTTACGGAAGTATCCCTGGATGTGCATCAACACGTTGGTATGGTTTTTCCGTGAGGACGGCTTCTTGAGGATTGCCATTAACTTTTCTCGGTAAAGAACAAAAAATGCTTCCAAATCATTCCACTCATGCATCGAAGCAACAAAAGGCCCAATTTCACGATAGCCTGCTTGGTTATGAGCCAAAAGCTGGAGCTTATAGCGACTATGGAAACTAAGTATCCCATGACGCGTAAGGCCATTAGCCCTTAAGATGTTAAGTTCATTGAGAGCAAAGATGCGCTCGACAAAATTCTCCCTCAGTACCGGATCGTGCAAACGTCCATCTTCCTCAACCGGCAACCACGGATATGCTTCCATTAACGCACCAGTAAAAAGGCCCGTGCCTTCTTTCCGCCCACGATTTCCCATTTCGTCATACAACCTCACTCTCTCCATACCGCAACTCGGTGATTTGGCACAGACAATAAAGCCAGACAAGGTGCTAAGCCCTCGGATATATGGAGTTGTGAATTCAGTCATTTTGTCAGTTATATCCTCACCAGGCTCGTGACTAAAACGCATGCGAATATAACCTTCATTGGTTTGAACCAGGCGCAATGCTGGGCGGGGAACAGATAAACCAATGGACATCTCCGGACAGACAGGCTTGAAAGTTACCCACTGAGCCAGTTCATCCATCGCAAACCCCATTCGTTTATGGCCGCCGTCGAACCGCACAGCTGTTCCGGTCAAGCATCCGCTAATCCCGATAGCTGGTTGAGTGTTCATATCGATACCCTCGTTAATTCAATGCCCACTTCGCGAAAGGAAAATCGTGACTGTTCAAATGATAATACCTAATCTATTTATATCATTCTTATTACAGATAAGCATAACCATGAGGACATCGCCAGCGTAATGAAAAGGAATCAGATAGAGCCGTAAAGTTGAGGTTCCTTCACTCATCCTTAAATCTTACGCCTACCACTAGCAGGACATGCTCAACGTCGAGTAGTGAAAGCCATGTTCCGCCGTTTTTCGGTTGTCATGCTGGCATCCTCCCCACGATATCTATAACCCGGCGCATAACTGCACTTCCCCGAAAATCTGCAGGTAACTCAATAACAGGTTTACTCGATCCGTATGAAAAACGCTGGAGATCGAAATCAATCACAGCCTTCCGATCCCTGAACAAACCAAGACGACCGTAACGAATGAGTTCGCCGCGTTCGGCTGCGACGCGGAAATACTTCTCAGCAGTCTGACGATGCAGCGACAACATCTGTGATGCCTCGCTAACAGTTAAGCGTCCACGGATTTTCACCTCTTCAATGATCACCCGAATAAGTGCCGCCTGCTCTTCTGGTGTATTTGGTCTTGGCATGCTGATCATCTCCGGGCCATACGTAGACATTCATTACGTTGCTGCGCTATACGTGACACTTCAGCTGAACTACGGGCAATGTCTAACATGTCGGTATATACCTTTGCCGCGCGCCGCCAGAGCCCCCGGGACTTAAGGTCTTTCGCCATTTTCTCCGCTAATTGCGTTTCAGCCGGATCGCTTTTCTCTTCCATGAAGGGCAGTTTTACGTCAGGTATTTCTGCATCCGTAGCAATGTTATAAACATACTGAGTTCCGTTGTGAGTACGCAGGACTGTGCCGCTGACAGTCAGCGCGCGCAGAAACTTACCAGCGGTACCGGATGGAATATCCAGCGCTTCACACACATCACGTAATACACAGTTCGGGGTATGGCGTACCACTATCGCTACCCGATCTTTCTGAGAGATTTCTATGGTCATTGGTCAATACTCGTTTTGGTTACTTCACGACCCGTAAGTGGGTCACATTTTTTCGATAACTTCCCCAGGCGAAATTTACCCAGATACCGTCATCCATGGTTAAGCGGTCCATGACCCGCTCACCCAGAACTTTCGATAACTCGTCATAATTCAGGTTTGTAAGTACCCCCACTGGTTTCATTGACGCCATACGGCGATCGATTATCTGATTAAGTAATACCCACTCATTGCGCGTATCACGTTGAACACCAACCTCATCAAGAACAAGCAAATCAACCTTGCACAAATCATCCAGCAAATCGGACTCAGACTGGCCCTCGTCATAGCACTTGCGAGTGCGAAGCATCAAATCAGGTACTGTCACGACCAGAACGGAATAATCGTGCTGAAGCAGGTAGTTCCCGATTGCCGCAGCAAGATGATTTTTCCCTGTTCCGCAACTGCCGCTGAATATGAAACTGGTAAAGCCATTCCCAAAGTTATGGGCGTAACTCTTTGCCATCGTCAGCGCGTGTTTCTGCCCGTCGTTGCTCACCTGGTAATTTGCAAATGAGCACCCTCTGTGTAACTCGCAGATCCCTGAGCGCCCGAAAATTCTTTCTGAACGGTTACGCTGATTTTGTTTTTCCAGCTCAGCTGCGCGCTTTCGCCCTTCTTCCTGCTGCCAGGCCATTAATTCCTGACTGCTGGTAAATTTCGGCTGAACACCTGCAGGCATGAGATTACGTAGACGGCCAAGCAAATCATGCGTCGATTTCATCATTACCCCCTGAATCCCGGCGGGATCTGAGTGTCAGGTTGTGAAACGCCAAAGCCGGCCTGTCGACGTGTACCTGCCGATGGTGAGGAAGATTTGGCGCGTGATGTTTTCAGGCTGGAAGCAAAAGTCTGTTCCCACTGAATGTGGTGTTTAACTTTCCCTTCGCATTTCCAGTAGTCCCGGAATTGCTGTAATTCGACGGCGGTATACCCTGGTAGATCCCCAAGGTTTATTCCCCACTGCGCAGCCTGGCGTACAAAGTCATCACCAGGTGTCCAGTCATCTGTGATCGGAAATTTGCCTATGGGCGGTAAAAAGTCACCGAGCGCGTGTAACTCTCTCTCTTGGTTTTCTTTTAGATCTGTATCTGTATCTGGATCTTTATTAGTTGTGTTACCGTTGACGTTCTGTTTTAACGGCGGCTCAACACCCGTTGAACACCCGTTGTTATTTTGTTGGTTATTCGCTCCTTTTTTAGCTTTTCTCGCCTGAGCGGATGCCTTTCCAGCTGCTGACTTTTGGCTGATTGAGTTTTTAACCGCCTCCAGATCACGCTCTATACGCTCCTGTACCCATTCGGTACCGTTATCGTTAAAAAACTCTTTCAACGAAGGTTCAACGGAATCCCAACGGTCGTTACTCAGCCGTGCAATTTTCGATAGTCGGTTTTTGGGGATCGGGCGACC
The DNA here is from genome assembly GCF_030332425.1 of Citrobacter sp. Cpo142. Taxonomy (NCBI): domain Bacteria; kingdom Pseudomonadati; phylum Pseudomonadota; class Gammaproteobacteria; order Enterobacterales; family Enterobacteriaceae; genus Citrobacter; species Citrobacter sp. Cpo142. Next base: position 27,958 of record NZ_JAOWHW010000147.1, on the reverse strand, counting down.
TGTTTGCCAATAATTGAACATCAGTAGCAGGTATGCGCCATGCTCTTCTGTAGACAGATGCATGGTGTCCGCCAGGTAATCAGCAATGTAAAGTTGCATGTAAGGCAGAGCTGCCATGTTTACTCCCTTGTCCGGTTTCCCGGCGCGTAATGGTTATTGCTCAAAACTCGATTAAAACAATTGCGGCGCTACGGCGCTTAAACTCGCCAGTAGTGGTCCCGCCGCATCAGCTGGTAACATGTTGAACAAAGCGATTGCTGCTTCACGAATTTCCTTCTCCAGTTTCTGTAACGGAGCGCCGATTAATTTCGCCTGATGTGCCTCACTGCATTCTTTGATAGCGTTGGCCACCAGCTCCGCTTCTGTGCTCGCATTACTTAACCCGTGCTTCCTGGCAATCTGAACTGGCATAGCAGCAATGATTGAACCTGACAGCTGCATAACGTAAGCCGTATACTTTTCTGACCCTCCTTCGTTTTTCAGATATCGGAATAAATTCTGCTTATTAACAGCAATTCCGCGACCATCTGCTTTGGCCCACTCTTCAGCCACCAGCTGAGCGATCCGCTCCTGTGCCTGTCCTGGTAATGTCGATTCCCATTCACGAACAGCTGCCAATATGACGCGGTGCTGAATGCTGTCGCGGCGCTGGGGTTTAAAATGATTTTGCGTTTTCAACGGAACAGCTAAGCGTTGGCTATGATGTTGATATGTTACTGATTGCATGATTAAGCCTCCTTTTGAGGTAAACCATCAGTGGGGTTAGGATAAAGATCCGGTCTGATTTCATGTGGGGTGACTTTCCAATCCAGCGCCCTGCAGGCGTTTAGAACCTCTGTGCTGGCGACTTGAGTGCGAAACCAAGCTGAAACAGTTTGCGAATTTTTACCAAGCCGGCGAGCCAGCTCTGATTGACTACCACATAACGTAAGTATTTTTTTCTGGGTCTGTTCTTTCATGACGCCTCCTGATTTTGTTTTCATATGATTGAAAATAAAATTTTCATTGTCAAGAAAATAGAACGATCCAATCTGCAAAAAAACTTTGTATCCTTGCTTAATGGTTTGATTTGGATATGAATATGAACTTTGAAGAAAGACTGATAAGAGCCCTCGAAGAGGCTGGCATATCTCAATCTGAGTTAGGCCGCCGGGTTGGTGTGAATTCTCAATCTGTCAGTGGCTGGTGTAATTCTGGAATTATTCCAAGAAAGGAAAAGTTGGCTTTGCTGCCGGAAGCTTTAGGTAAGCCATTGTATTGGTTCTTTATGACTGATGCCGAAGAAAAATGGCTTAAGGAAACCACTGAGAGCAAAACTGTCCTAAACGACAAGCAGCAGCGATTGCTGGATGTATTCGATCAGCTTCCGGAGTCTGAGCAAGATCGGTTTATTGCCCTTGCTAATGAAAGGCTCGATGAGTTGGATAAATTCATGGCGGAATTCCTCAAGAAAAGAAAAATTGAACCACCAACACCTCAAGACTGAGACAGTTCCCCACCAAACAGCCGCAATAGCGGCTTTTTTTTCGCCTAAAATTCACAAAATGTAAATACCGCAGACTTCATTGAAAGTTTTATCTTCAATAAAAGCTTGACCAATGAAAATATTATTTGTAGTCTGATTTTAGAAAATCAGTCATCGAGGCAGGACGCCCACGAAGTAGCTGCCGGCGGCATACGAATCACCGGATGAGATGACAAGTATTAACACGCAGCAGGTTCAACGTTCCGCCAGCCTGGCGACAAGGGCAACGCAAGAGGATAAATCCATGATCGATTTCGCACGTAAACCAGTGCGGTGTCAGGCCGTACATCTAAATCGCATCGAAGTAATCATTCGACTGATTTGCTACATGCTCGCCCAGAAGGGTGACCCGTCTGCCGACCAACAGACTGCCGTTCGTTCATAACGAGTTTGACCAATGGCTGTTGCCAGCCTCATGCCCGGTGCACAGGGCATTGTGATGGTAATACCACCATCGTAACCAAACAGGAGACGAAGACCTGTTCTGGTTAAATTGGAAAAGTGTTCTTTGCCCGTCTCGTGGCGGGCTTTTTTCCGGAGGTTTTTATGTCAGCTAACGATCTGGCATTGCGCTTCAGCAGCGCACCAGCTGAGGCATTAATCGGCGTTTTGCCTGTTCTGGAAGTTAAAGAAGCATTACGTGAAGAAGTTGAAAGTGATGTGATGGATGAAGTCTGGACAGAGCACAACTTTGAAATAGAAGCGATGGGCGAACAAGTTGATGAAACAGCCAGGCTCGCTCGTAAATTTGAATGTGCGGCTGAAGCTCTTGGAACGGCGATCAAACTTGCTCTGACTCTCCCACACAATGAGGCAATGCAGGTTCTGAGTGATGCCTTGAACGATAACCCTGGATACGGTCGCGAACCGGCAAAGGATGCGTGATGGAGTTTGGAATGAAACGTGTGGTGGCTTCAGTTCAGGCCGTTGCCATCCTCAACAGGATTTACAACGGCAGTCCGGTTTCCATCGCATCAATCAGCAAGGAATCAAAGCTGTCTGTGTCTTACCTCGAGCAGATTTTCTCGAAGCTGCGCAGCAGTGAAATTGTTACCAGTCAGCGTGGCGCCGGTGGCGGGTACCATCTTAGCAAAGCAAACCCCAGCGTGGCTGACGTCGTTCGCGCCGTTACTCAAACGCCTGATTCATTTGAACCCGTGCTGAATGCTCTGGAGTGGGTCCCCGTCGCACAGCTGGCACAGGGAAAATCCCCTACCCCATAAAGCACAAAACCCGCGCAAGGCGGGTTAAGTACCCGGTCTGCCGACCAAAGCTTTCCGGAACGAGTTTTGACCAATAACCACTACCTTAGGCGGCGATCATCAGCTGCCGGGTATCTTACAATCCAATGGAGCCCGAACGCAATGTTAACGTATGCGTATCTTATTAAAGCCAAAGCGAAAGCAACTGAGGCAAAAAACCTGTTTTGCTGGTTCTCTGCAAAATCAGATTCCCGCGCAGAGCGCGAAATCCTCAATATTCTCGAAGACAACGGTATTGCCGTCGGACGTGGCGCGGACTATCAATTACCTGTCCGCACCAACTGGTTTGTTGTTGACGATCTTCCTGAGGAAAGCACACTTGATGACACATGGTGCGATCGTTACGAACTGGCAGAAGACCAGCAAACGTGGCAACTGAAACAGAAGCCGGATAATGAAAATCTGGAGGCTTCCAGCCAGCAAAAACCTGAAACCTCCAGTGCCAATGTACCCACCAGCGATGCGCCAGCATTGCTCCGCCCCATATCTCGCCTGCGCCTGTCTCAGCGGCTGATTGCGCACCTGTTAAATGACGGTGAAGAGAAGGAAATCAGTGAAGCGCGGCACGTCCAGATCGGACAAATGGAACTGGACGAAAATGATCTCTATATACAAAACCTGTTACTGGCCGTTGCAAATGTGCCAGCGGCGAAAGAGCTTTCTGCTCATGTCGAGTGGAACCTGGCAAACGCAATAAAAGAAGTCTTCGACCGTGAGCAGGTCTATAACATTGCTTCATTTGAGGAATTTATTACCGAATGGATTGCGGAACCGAAAGCGCGGACTCAAACCGTGCAGGAGTGGGTTAACGATAAGAAAGCACGAATTGTGGGTGATGAGCCCACCGTTCCACCTGTAACGCCAGAACTCATTACCGTTGCGACTCTCCCGCTACGCCAGCGCCTCTTAGCTCAGTTTATTTCTGAAGAATATGCTTACCATATTGATACTGAGCAGAAGAAAACCATTCAGGAACTCGAGCTGGATGTGGATAACAGCTATGTGCAAAACCTGCTGCTTGCCGCCGAGAATGTAGAACCATTCAGGAAAGCGCCAGAGATCGATATCTGGAAGATTGTCAGCGCGCTGAAAACCGTTTTTCCGGTTGATGGAAAACGAGTGGATTTGTCTACCATAATTCAGTTCTTTAAGGCCTGGTTCAGTACTGAACACATTGACCGTGGGCTGCTGGTTAAAGAGTGGGGTAAGGGCAATCGTGTCTCGCAGATTCAGCGCTCTGATACTGGAACGAACGCTGGTGGTGGCAATAAGACCGATCGTAACCCGGCACTTGTCCACACACTGGAAACTCTGGACATTGATATTGCGCTGGCCACACTTCCAATGGATTTCAACATCTACGATATCCCAGGTGGCGTTTTCCGTCGCGCAAAAGAGATCATTGCTAAAAACGAAAGCCCGTTCAAAGAGTGGTCCGTCGCCCTGCGCAAACGCGCTGGCATCCTGGATTATTCCCGTGCCGCTATTTTCGCACTTATTCGCAGTGCAGAAGAAAACGCTCACCATTTCCCGGAACTGCTGAGCCGTTACATCAATAAGAACCTGACTGAAACCGACCACCAGCACCCAACTGAAGAAGCCCTGGCGGCAGCCGGTCACGTGCCGGAAAAAAGCTGGGAAAACGATATTAAAGAGAAGTCCACAGCTGAACAGAAGGCAGGAGTTGAACAACCAGAAATTGCCAACATGGGCAACGGCGTGTTCTCCATCGATGGCCTGATGGGTAACCAGCCAGCAGCCGCGCTTTCTGTCGTAGACCAGGTACGCCAGCGCGCCGTCGAAGAAAAATTACAACAAGCCAATACCGAGGAAACCACCAGCAATGTGCAGATGGAAGAAACTGACAACAACGAAATCAAAGCTAATCCTGAAGTGTCTCAGAGCGAAACAGCAGTTTTGCCAGTTAAAAGCGCTGATGCAACTGGTGACGCGTCAGCTTCTCTGAATAATGAACCCGTTCACCATATTGATACGGATCCCCTGAACGCTTTTTATACTCACCTGATGGTTGATATGGAAACTATGGGCAACAGTCCTGATGCCCCAATAGTCTCTATTGGCGCAGTATTTTTTGATCCTTCAACTGGTAACACTGGTGCCGAGTTTTACCAGGTTGTCAGTCTGGAGTCATCGATGTCGTTTGGCATGAAACCTGATGCGTCGACGATTCAGTGGTGGTTGAAACAATCATCTGAAGCCCGCTCTGCCATTCTTGTTGATGAAGCCATGGGGCTGCTTGAGACTCTCGAACTTCTGGCTGACTTTATTGCTGAAAACGCTGCTAACGGAAACCACACAGTTCAGTTATGGGGTAATGGTTGCTCGTTTGATAACGTCATTCTCCGCCGCGCATACGCGTTAACAGATACCCCCTTCGCTGTTCCGTTCTGGAATGACAGGGACGTAAGGACCATGGTTGAACTGGGTAAATCTGTCGGCATCAACCCACGCTACGACATCCCGTTTGAAGGTGACATGCACAATGCACTTTCTGATGCCCGGCATCAGGTCAAATACGTATCAGCAATCTGGCAACGTCTGACCGCAAATTGATTTTCTAATTTCACAATTTATGGATCCTGCCTGGTATGTTTTTACAGGCAGGCCATCAGAGAGATGAGCTATGCACGAACTTACACTGTCTCCTCAGGAAATTGCAGAAATTACTGGCTATCAGCGCTACACCCACCAGCAGCGACAGCTGCGGTGTCACGGCATACCGTTCACCACTGATGGGCGGAACCGCCCAATTGTATTGCGCAGAAGTATTGATCCCGGAGTTTCTGAATTACCTAAGGTCGATGAATATGTTGCACTTGAGCCAAATTACGACGCAATCAATGGGCAGACCAAGAAAAGATCCTAAAGACAAGCACCTCCCGCCACGCGTAACTAAAAACCGTTATAGCTATGTGTGGAAGCCAAAAGGAACAAAACAAAGCGTAACCCTTGCACCTATTACCGGGACGAGTATGTCCCGGCTATGGGCGCGTTATGAGGAAGAAAAAGCCAAGCGTTCAGACGTAATGACATTTTCTAAATTATGGAAGTTATTCACCAGCAGCCCAGCTTTTGCTGAACTTGCTCCGCGGACACAGACTGATTACAGGTCGTATGAAAAAAACCTGGTCCCAGTGTTCGGGAATATGAGAGCAGATGACATAAAAATTGAGATGGTCAGGATCTATATGGATAAACGTGGCCAACGCAGTATTAACCAGGCAAACCAGGAACTCGGCGGGATGTCGCGTGTTTTCTCATGGGGATATGAACGAGGTTACGTGAAAGGAAATCCGTGCAAAGGAGTACGCAAGTTCTCTTTAAAAGCCCGTGACGTGTACGTGACAGACGAAGAATATCAGGCAATTTATGAAGAGGCGGCACCAGCTCTCCGGGTTGGCATGGAGATATCTTACTTATGTGCGGCTCGCGTTTCGGATGTTCTTTCTCTCAAATGGTCGCAAGTAAGCGAGGAAGGCATTTTTATCCAGCAGGGAAAGACCGGGACTAAACAAATAAAAGTCTGGACTGAACGGCTTCATAACGCCATCGAACTTGCAAAAACTCTGGGTGGACGGGAAACGGTTATCTGTAGCAGCAAAAAAACTAAATACTCGAAAAGTGGGTTTAACGATCTGTGGGAAACAGCAAGGGAAGCAGCAGGAAAAAAACTAGATAGAAAACTGCCGTGTACTTTTCATGATCTTAAAGCAAAAGGGATTTCAGATTACGATGGTTCAAGTAGGGAAAAGCAGCTTTTCTCCGGACACAAAACAGAAAGCCAAGTTTTAGTTTATGACAGGAAGATTAAGGTTTCCCCAACTCTAAATTTACCGCCGATTGAAAAATAGCGTTAACCTAAACTCTTATGCCATCTTTCAACCACAGACCATTTTTCTTTAAGAAATTTCAGTAGATGTAGCGGCTTTGAAGGCAAATGATTATTTTGAAATTGACTATAAACTTGATTCATAGCCTCGCTTGAAAGGGAAAGGATTTCTTGCACTCTGGACGCTCTTTCTTGTTGCGTCATGTTATGTGCAGTTTCGCAGTCAAGTGTTACTTTTGTGAGAAAGTCTGCAATGAATAAATTATCAATGTGAATACCCCTTGCATCAAGGAGTTCGATGTATTTGATTGATTGATTAATTTTTGTAAAAACAGTCATGATGAACATCTGTGAGGATGCTTCATCATGCTTAATTTGGGTTTTAATCTTGATGCCATTCATATTTTTAACGACTGGTTTTGGCGATTTACATCTATCCAACCAATAATCAATCGCTAAGTCACTAACTTCATTCAATAATTTTGACAGGGCGTCAACGAGAGATTTGCTTTCAGAGCGAGTAGCAAGCTTTGCAGAATTGTTATATGTGACAGCCCATCCTATGAATACCAAAACTATACTGGCAAGACTAAAAACCCAAGTATTTTGGGCTACTAGATCCAGTAGCCCATGTTGCTCTTTGACCACTTAAACTATCCTTTAAGCCTTCTCAGGCTCGGCATTGTCTATAAAACGCTCAATTTGCTCTTTGTAGAATGGCAAATCACTTTTAATCACTAAGCGTTTTTTTATGCCTACTTTTGGTAGTCCCTCTTTCCGAACTAACCCACCAAAGGCTTCTTCAAGGAAAGAGGATCCTATGCCTAAAGCAATGCCGTTGAAGTCCACGACAACCTCTTCGTCACCGGCGCGTAACGCGGGGACCAAGAAGTCCTTGCGGAACTTTTCAGCACTATATGGACTATCGCTTACAAACCGACCAAATGGGGTTTTTGAAAAGTCCTTAGCAATGACGATGTTAATCATCTTCTCCTCTCCTCGGAACCAAAGACCACTCGATTAGGGTTCCTGGTATGTTCTCAGGCAGCCACTCACAATTGGGCTTCCCATCACTAGAATTATAGCGGTATCTGGCGTGTCCAGTTAATACTAGTAGTGTTTCGGACTCCGCACATCCAGAACCTATAGGCCTTTTTATATCCTCAGAACCATTCCCACGTCCAGCATTTAAATGTCTAGAATGGCCTGAAGACAAAGCTGTTGAAACGGTTATGCTCTCACCTATCGTACCAGAAGAATCAATCACTGGTCCAAATGACCTATGTATTCCTAACCCTAGGTCACATATGATGAAAACTACGGCATTTTTTTCTTTACTGTACCATGAGCATTGCCACCAGCGTTTTCCACCTAATGCTGCAATTTGCCCTTGAAAACAAGGATCCTCATATGCATGGTATGACACATTAAGCATAGCTTCGTTCAATGCTGAACTCATCAATCCGAAAGCATCAGCATTCAAAAGAGCTTTCTCTTGGAGAGTTGTAACAGTCTCAAGCCAATGCTCAAAAGGTTCGACAGCAGATTGATAGTATCTTTTTTCCTGAACCAAACCTTGTAATTTCTTAAAGGTATTTGCTGTCAGTGCAGATGACAACCCAGTGCTGACGATCCATCTATGTCCGTCAGGGTTTTCTTCTTTTTTAGGAAATTTGAACCGTATGCGACTTTGGACTTTTGTAATTAACTGAGCTCTGCTAACTATCGCAAACAAAAGTACTGTCGCAGCCGCGCTCGCGTACACGACCTTAGATAGATCAATAGTGAGCTCGTGCTCATTTTTAACCGCAACAACATCGATAAAATTAAGAAAATTGAGGGTAGCTGGACGATGTTCGTCTGAGTAAACACACAATGTTTTGGGACTGGTTGACCTGCTCCCCGTTGATTAGTACACCCCGATGTTAGTAATGTCTTCATAAGCCACATGAGGACATCCCCATGAAGAAGCGTTTTTCCGACGAACAGATCATCAGTATTCTCCGCGAAGCCGAAGCTGGGGTACCCGCCCGTGAACTCTGCCGCAAGCATGCCATTTCCGATGCCACGTTTTACACCTGGCGTAAGAAGTATGGCGGTATGGAGGTGCCTGAAGTTAAGCGCCTGAAGTCGCTTGAGGAAGAGAACACCAGACTCAAGAAGCTGCTTGCCGAAGCCATGCTGGATAAAGAGGCGCTTCAGGTGGCTCTTGGGCGAAAGTACTGACGACAGAC
>NZ_JAOWHW010000147.1:0-19037 GCF_030332425.1 Citrobacter sp. Cpo142 | reverse complement strand
GTTCCATATGAAAGTCTGCTGTAAATGGTGCTCATTCTGGTCATAGCCTCACCTCCGATTTTTCGGATGGCGCTGTGTGTTTGAAAAGGGTCAGGCTTCACGGGCTGGATTTATCAACAAAGCACGTAGCGGATGATTCCCGGAAGCCTGAAATAAAAAAGCCCCAGCGGGTGCCGGGGCTTGAAGTTGATTTGAGTTGATTAATCAAGTCGTTCGTCAGTACATTTAAACAGTACTCGAGATTTAATCAGTGCGTCCACGCCAGCAAAGGCATTATCTTCTTCTGGGTACGGAGCAGACAGGGTATCTTGCTTATCGATGGTAACCATCAATATCCCCGCTTCTTTCCAAATGTAAACTTCCACATAGACGTATTGATCATTACTTGCTGGAGAGTCTTCAACTGCTGTGCTGATCAAAAATTGAAGACCATAATTATCATCAAGAGGCAAGACAGATAATGGTCGAGACTCATAATTCTGCTTACTATTTATTACACCGCAAGTTACATACGCCCGCTGGGAGCCATCAGCTTTGACATAGTGATTGTCAGGAAGCTTTAAAGACTCTTTATAACTTCTTACTATTTTATACCCGTACTCATGCAACTCAGTTTTGCGTTTGAGATATTTTTGCTCAAGCGCCTCTCTACTGGCTCTAATGTCATCGTAAGTAATGTCCATTCCATTCTCCAAAAGGTCATCTGAAACGAACATTCTTGACTCCTTTTCTCACCAACGCGTTGACGTTAAACAATTAAAACCTCCAGAAACGCAAAAGCCCAAGGCGTTAACCTCGGGCTCGAAAACTCATTTACTGCCAGTGCATACAACAATGGCACAATATCAGATTTACACGAAATATATGCTATTTAGTTCATTTCTGCAATACCTTGCTGATAATTTGCTGCCTTTTGTTGTGAACGTGATCGCGAGACATGATGTAGTGACTGTGAGTCCAGCCCCTTATACAGGCTGATCATCGCATCATAATGTTCCACATAATTCTGAGACCAGTTTGTTTTGTTAACCCCCACCAGCGCAGCGAGATCACCATACTGATACGGATCCTTCCCGGATAATTCGCTTTTCACATCCTGCGCCGCCAACCATATCAACTGCCGTAAACGGTCAATGGTCTTCTTCGCCACCTTTTTTCCGGCCAGATGCTCGCAGAATCTAGACCACGCCCACTGAGTAATCAGCACCTGATTATCCCAGCGCACATTCTCGCTGTAGTTCCATAACAGCCAGGCCTTCTGGTGTTCTTCGAGTGACATCAGCGCGCGGCGCCACGATGCCGTTGAATATTCAACTGGCTGCACCAGGGGAATATGCGAACCCTTGGCATGCGATTGCTTGCCCGGGATTGGCGGGTTATCCAGCGTTATCATTTCCCCGGTCACTTCATCCAGCAATCGAGGCTTTTTACGTTTAAACGTTCCAGTATCGAACTGCGCGTTCTCCAACCATGCCATTAACTGCCCTTTCGTCGCACCACTCAGATCGGCGGTGGCCATAATCAGCTGCTGGCGGACGTATTCGAGAAATTGAGTATTCATGCGGCCGCCTTAGCTATCGCTTTATATGCGCGCAGAATGTGAGAGCTTTTCCCGTAAAGAGTTATCTGGAAGGTCAATCCTTTCGATTCCCACGAATTAACTGGGGAAGCCATGAGTCCAGCGTCAGCAACACGCCTCGCTCTTCCAAACTGCCAGAAAGGACCGGTCAACCAGATACGGGCATGGGTTCCTTCGTCGCTGTAAGTGATTTTCACGCTGCCTCCCGCTGTTTCAGTTCTTTGAGTTTTGCGCGGTACTCATCGCGGATTCGGATGTAGTCGTCGCGTTTCCATTTCGGTAATTCATGTGGACCCATAAGGGCATCAAAGCGGCTCTGGCCGATTTTCTGAATCAGCGCTGGACGATATTCCGTCAGGTTTCCGGAGAGGTGGTTATTACAGGGGGCGCATTGTCGATGACAATTATCTTCATTGAAGCGTAACTCCGGGTTCGCTCCGGTCGTGCGGAAATGACCAGCATGGTACTGGCCGTCGTGATACCGCCCGCAGCTGATACATGGTAGGTGCTGATCCCGGTACCGGATGAACTCGTTGAATGCCTGCTGGGCCTGCTTGATGAAGTGACTGAGTGGCTTCACAGCCTGGCGACGCTCGGCCTGCTGCGCCCGCTGTTCTTTCGCCTCCTGGCGCTGGCGCTTCACCTCCTTGCGCAGCGCATCCTCCCGGACTTTTCTGGTCTGCTCTTTGCCGAAAGCGCTGGCGCATTCGTATCCACATACGGTCTGCGTATCGCGCACAGGATGGAACCACTGGCGGCATTCTTTGTTGGCGCACTTACGGCGCGGTAACTTAGCCATACTCACCCCCACGCCTTGTTTTGCCAGACACGGCTTGGGCGCGGGGCTTTCTCGGTTTCCGGTAACTGCACACTGACAGTCCAGGTGATGTTGTCACGATTAAGACTGCGTTCTACCGTGGCGCCGCGGCGTCGGTAACAGGCAATAAGTTCGTCGGCCTGCTCGGTTGTGCATTCGTGATGGTGGAAAAAGGAGTATTTCATCGCCATCACCCCGCAAAGCTCATAAGCTGCGATGCGGCATTTTCCGCTTCTCGCTGAGTCTTGAATGCCCGGGACAATACCCAGCGCCACAGAACATCAAGCGCGGCTTTGTACAGTTGCTGGAACTCGGTTTCGTCCATGTTGGCGAAGGCAATGCTGCGGGGGTGTTTGCGAAGTGTTCCGTCAGGAAGCTGAATAGCGTCATAGTGACCAGACTCGACGATCACCCATGCACGGTATGCGTCATAGGATTTGCAGATGCTGATGCTACCTGCGCGCTTATCAGCGATACGGTCGAGATATTGCTCGGCAGCGTCCAGGAGAGCTGCTTCACTTCCCGCGAATGAGGAAAGGAATTTGGCGTAGCCGGTTACCAGTTTGCGCTCGTTGGAGGAGATCGCTCCGCCAGTAGGCTCCCAGTATTCGAAACCGAGATTGAGTAACGCGAAGAAACGACGGTGAAACGCCGGGTTGCGTACCTGCCGGAACTCGGCCACCAGCACGGCGCCGAGTTTGATTTTTGATTGCAGAACATCGCTGGTCTCGGGAGTAGCCGGGATCAGGATTCCTGAAGATTGCTTGATGAGTTGTAGTTCGTGCGCCATGGTTCTCTCCGTGGCGCATCAAGTCGTCAGTTGTTCAGGCTGACGCGGGAATTATGGCGGTTTGATTATGGAAAATCAAAGGTCATTTTAATCTAACTATTCACTGCCTCGGGAAGGGGGTGAACCTTTGATCGCTCAATAAGTTTTCCGATATCATCTTGGCTAACCATCCTATGCGATCCCTCTCCTAACGCTACTGCATAGCTCTTACCTAAGTGATTCATGACATGCACTTTTAAAGTTCGCTCTGAGTATTGAGGGGCGTCATCGTGGGCTGGATTAAATACTAAAGACTTAGGTAAAACGAAGCCTGCGTCCGGCGAAGTCCGAACAACGTCTCCGTTTCGCCAACATCCAACCAGCAGATAATCAATATTCATATTTTACCGCCTTAATGATGAATGGTACTTACCAGAGAGCCACATAGAAACTTGGCTTGATGACATTATATCAGGCAGCGGCTTCGTGTTCTCTACAAAGTTCCGGCAGGTTAGCCCTCACCAGTGCTTCAGCAAACGGCGGCGGGACGGCATTTCCGCAGCGTGCAACCTGCTTATCCTTCGCGTACTTTTTGCCCCGATAGTCCTGGTCGATGATGTACCACTCAGGGAAGCCCTGCGCGCGGTATAACTCGTGTGGCTGCAGCATGCGCATACCTATATCAACGATGCGGTAAGTTATGCCGTCAATGGTCACCAGACCGTCACAATCCTCGCCGCAATATTCACGCAGAAACGCCAGCGTCTGCTGTGCGCGATGTTCGTCGTATTCATCGACCGCAAGGGTTGTTTTCACCTCGCCAACGTGCAGCCCGCCCGCCGTCACCGTTGGCATTGGCTCACTGGTTGGTTGCCCGTCGCGGCATGTTCCACGCAGTTTCACCAGATGAGAGGCAACTACCGCATGATGGTCGACAGTGGTTACTGAATGCGCTGGTTCATCCATACTGACACCCGGCCCCGTATAGTTACCGCCGTAGTGTTTTGCCAGGAACGCGCTCACCGTCGCGAATTTATTACCACCTGCAGTAACGGTCCCCAGCGGGTTATCCAGTCGCAGCACACGCGGTTCTTGTCCAGGTCGTTCGCCATAACCCATCTGGATCAGCGTAGGAGTTACCAGTTGAGATTTACCGCCACCGCCAGCGGTGATGGTTGCGCTCGGTTCGTCTGCCCGGTGACCGACGCTGGCACCGAACTGACGGCCAACAAATGGTGCAATGGCAGCCTCAACAATCCCAAGTGCATGCCCATTCCCGCCCGGGCGTTTTGATGTACCAGCAGTTACCGTCGGTACCGGTTCGGTAACGGGCAGCCCGGTTGCGCCGGTACGGAACTTTGTCAGGTGTGGAACGGCTAACGCATAGCCATGGGTTTTGGTAATGGTCTGCAAAGGCTCACTCAGTGCCTGTCCACGGAAACAGTCGTATTTCCCTTTGGTCGTAGTGTGGTTGCATTTCACGATGAACGGCGATGCACTGTCGATAACAAAGCGCTGTATGCCGCGCGCGATGCGCTTCAGGGTATTTTCTGCCAGCGGCTTTTTGCGCCCGAATATCGATGGGGCCGGAATTGACCAGTCGATACACTCCGCAGCTGTACGCCATGGCGCCAGCCTGCCAGCCTGAACCGCAGGTGATTTCGGATCCCCATGCGTTGGTTCCGGCCACACAATCGGCTTCCCATCGCGGCGCATGACCATGAAGAAACGTTTTCTGATTGTCGGTGCGCCGTAGTCGCAGGCGCGCAGTTCGCGATACTCAACGACATAGCCCAGACCTTTAACCAGTCGAGCTGCATCCTCACTATCAAGTGAAATATTCAAAAACTCGCAGCATTCTGCCAGCGCCGGATGGTTAGCCGGGATGCCTGTTGTCAGCATGCCGATGAATGCCTCGAAAGTTTCGCCTGCGCGGTCCGGGTCCGGTCGCATTTCACCGGCCAGTAATGGCCCCCACGTTTTAAACTCTTCGACGTTCTCCAGTTTCATGACCCGCGGCTCAACATCCAGCCCCCAGCGCAATACTACCCAAGCCAGTCCACGGATCGCTTTCTCGACAGGTTTAGCGCCTTTAGCTTTAGAAAAATGGCGGCAATCTGGAGAAAACCACGCCAGCGCCACCGGACGGCCTGCGGTAGCTACCTTTGGTCGAACCTCATACACGGACTCGCAATAGTGCAATGTATCAGGGTGGTTCGTTGTATGCATCGCCACGGCGTTCTCGTCGTGGTTAATAGCAATATCAACGCTGCGGCCGATCGCCATTTCAATACCGGTTGATGCGCCACCGCCACCAGCAAAGTTATCAACGATGATTTCTCTCACTCGTATTTCTCCATAGCGATGGCCAGTGACCGGGCCGCAGCGATAATCGACGGTACCGGCATTTTCTCCAGCCACATCCGGTTGATGTGATGCTTCAGACGGCGCTGGTGATGTGCCGGGAGATCTCCGGCACTTTCAATCTGGCTATATACCATTCCTACTTCGGCAGGCCAGACAGTTTCCTCAACATTCACCAGCAGCAGGTTTTCCAGCTCAATTATCCGGTTCGTGGCATATTGCAGTAGCTGATCCATCACTTCGTCTCCCGCCATGCCCGCTTATTACATCTCGGGAAGCGTTCTAGCCTCCATATCCAAATCATCCACAACATCTTATTAAATTCAGGTAGTGCCCGATAATCATCAGCACTCATTTCGAGGGCCTTGAATCGCCACTTTGCCACCTTGACCACCCGCCACAGCATCACCATACAAAACAGAGTGCAAACAACAAGGAAACCGAAAAAAAGATAAGTACTCACCTCACTCCTCCTGCTGCGGTGCTGCTGGCAGTGGCATCCAATGGGTTACCAATATGTGCTCTATACAGCATGCGGCGGCCACATCTACTCTGTCGAAAAACAGCCCTGAATGCTCATCAAAGAACGATACAAAGCAATGCCCCATCCTGTTCCTGGTTAGAACCTCCTGCTCGTCTTCCGGCATCCGCTCGCTGCACTTAATCCAGCCATCCTGAATCACCGGAGAGTTGCCATCGGATAATGGCATATCCGGCCCCTTGCGTATCGCCTTTGACAATTCGATAGGGTCATCGTAAAGCCAGTCGCCAGTTTCCGGATGATTTGCTTTTGCCAGTTGTGCTGCCCATTCCAGCCCGTCTTTGTGCCCTTGCAGGTAGTCCAGCGGTAATTCATCGCAATTACTTGCAGGTTCGGCACCCTGAAGCATGGCGGCGCGGCAAGCGTTCCAGCCCTCCCACATCCTAACGAAATCATGGGCTAACCATGCGGAATATGCCGTTACTGCATATCCGGTACCGCAGCGGGTGACATGCTTCGGCATTTTGAATGTTCGCTCGAATGCATCTCGCGGATCTTCATCCGGCACTACCGGCGCTCTCGGCTTGCCCTGGCTATCTGACGGCGCTAACGGAGCGTTTCTCAGTACAGTGGCCAGCATTTCAATATCTACTGGTGCAGGCTCAGCACCAAATGCCGCAATAGCCCCATCAATCACCTTCACAGCATCAGCCATTGCGTAGCCGAGATTACCGCCGTCGCTTTGTTCCGCTGCTTTGCTGAGTATTTCGCGTATCTGGTGCAGGCGCTCGAGTGATACAGGACCGTTCGCCGGATGGTTGTTAGTTGTCATGCAGTAGCCCCTTCTTGATATTTTTCAAACCAGAACACAACCGGCTTTTCGACAACTTCAACCAGGCCAAATCGTTCAGCAGTGCGGAAGTTGACGCTATATGCGCGAGCACGTTCTGCCTGCCGCGTAATTTCTTCCCGGAATAAGTCCACGCTGAATGTGGCTTTAAACAGGTTGCACGGTGCGCAAGCCGGGAAAAGATTTTCGATAGCATCATTCTCAGGTCGCCAGAATTCCCCGGTTGCAACAGCACGCCGGGTTCCATTGGACTGACGTTCGCCAAATTCCCACTTCCGCAATGCAGCCTCAACATGGTCAGCATACCAGCCTTTCTCTGGTAGTTCGCAGCCACAATAAGCACAGCGACCGCCAAACTTCATGCGTAGCTCTGCACGTTGTTTTTTCGTCAGCGCCATCTCACTCCCCCTTCACGCCAATGCCAGCGACGGCAACATATTTTTCTGGGCTGGCGTTCTGGCGGTTCGAGCGGCATACCAGCGCCCAAAAGTTCATGTCGCAAATCAGTGCTACGCGCATTTCCGCCGTAAACCGATAGCCGAGCTTATTGGACTTACCAGCCGAGCGCCGACGCTTACGCATTATCTTTCGCACGTGGGCCGCGTTTACCTCAACCTGCCGATGTCTTGAGGCATAAACACCCTTAGGTGGTATTTTTCGCGCCTGTTTCTGGTACGCGATTAACAGGTCATGTACGTCTGTAAATTTGCTCATCTCTCATTCCCCCTTCACGCCAATGCCAGCGGCGCGGTCTAATATCTTCACGAATTCAGCAGCGCCATGGTCGCCATTAACTGCGTACTCACTGATAAATTTACGAGCGGATAAAATGATTCCACGTTGGTCTGCTATGCGCTTCTCTGAGGCTTCCAGCTCATCCAACAGCGCTTCAATGCGCTTCTGCTGGTAGTTCCATGCGATTACGGCCTCAGAACCCCAAGCCCCGTTATCTGCAATATCAGAATCATCAGCGCCACAGAGGTGGCAGAAGCATTCACCGTAATCGCCGGAAAATAGCGGCTCCCCTCCATCCAGCTTGTTACTTGGGTACATCTCGCCACAATGACCGCATTCTGCCAGGTAATATGAACCTTCCACGCTCTGTCCGCGCAGCGCCTGTTTGTTGAGTTCTGTCATTGGGCGGCCTCCCAGCAGATTTGAACCGCATAACTACTTTTCACTCGCTTCACTTCACCGAGAGCCTCAAGCTTTTTCAGGCGGCGCAGCACATACGCTGTCTTGGCTCCCTTGTATTTATCGCGTAACCAGTGAGTGACCACATAGGTCATGCAATTGCCATGGTCACGAAGCACCTGGATGATTTCTTCATCGGTTGGTTTGCTCATAGCGCTGCTCCTTTGCGAAGTTGGGCGATAGCTTCAGATAATTTGTCACGAATAACTTCCAGCCCTTCAGTGTTACTGCTGGCGATAACAAATACCGAATCTACCTGTTCCGCTGTTTTGCCTTTGGTCCAATCGTAATGCGTACCAACGCCGCCAGTTTTCTCACGAACAGGAGCGAAGTTAATTCCAGCATCGCCGTTTTCGAATGTCACCGAACCCACCATCACATCGCCGTTACCGAAATGCGCGTGGATGCTGCCGTGTTGGAATGAGAATCCGCGCTTACTGGCATATTCGGTCACACCCTGCGCCCGCACTTCAGCCAGAATAGCGTCAGCAGCTACGCCGCAATGATCCGGGTCGGTGAATTCACAAAGAACCTCACCACCACGCATTACGAGGTCTTTTTCATCTGCGTAAGGAAGCCTATCAACTGTGTTTAGATGACCGTGGTTGTACCCTTTAACATATACCTGACCACAAGCCCATCGCACAGCTTGCACTTTCGCCGCCAGCTCCCTGCACTTGCTCTCGGCGTTAGCGAGTTGTACTGACAGTTCGAGCACCTGCTGCTCAAGCTCTTCGTATGTTGGTTTCATGCTGATGCTCTCCCGTAAAACGCCAGTACTCGCTGCATTGCCGGACTTGTGCGGCATACGGATGCGACCATGTTTTTGCTCATGTTCGATTTGAGCTGCTTGATGTTCAGCTCCCCGCCGGACTGAAGTGAATAGACCGGGCGATGCGGCTCGCCAGTACGGATAACTACCGCTTTGCGTGTCAGGTGAAGCAGCAGGTTGTGTGCCTTCTTGCAGTCGCATCCCAGAAGGTTCTGAACCTGACGTGGTGTTACGGTCTGGTTAACCCGAAGAAAATCGACAATTGCCCACAGTGATTTGCTTGCCATAGTGATTTGTCCTCGAAGTTATTTAACTATCCGGAGATGGCTAACGTTCTTGCGATAGCTGCCCCAGTCAAAGTTCACCCACACCCCGCCATCCATCTGAAGACGGTCGATAACTCGCGCACCCAACGCCCCGAGAAGCTCGTCGTGGTTCAGGTTTGTCAGGATCCCTACCGGACGCATCGACGACAGGCGACGGTCGATAACCTGATTCAGAATGACTTTCTCACCGCTGCTTCCGCGCTGAATACCGACCTCGTCCAGTACCAGCAGATCGACTTTGCAGAGGTCATCCAGAAGTGAAGCCTCTGACTGGCCACCGTCGTAGCACTCGCGAACACGCAGCATCAGGTCAGGGATTGTCACCACCAGCACTGATTGGCCACCGGACAGGAGATGATTTCCGATCGCTGCTGCCAGATGGTTTTTACCGGTACCAGGCCCGCCACTAAACACGAAACTTGCGAACCCAGCGCCGAAATTTTGTGCGTAGCTCTTTGCCATCGTGAAGGCTTTGCGCTGACCTTCCCCGGAAACCTGATAATTCGCGAACGTGCAGCTGCGGTGCAGGCTTTGAATTCCTGAGCGGCCGAAGATTTTCTCTGTGCGCGCTTTCTGATTCAGCTTGTCCAACTCTTCGCAATGTTTCAGGCCTTCTTCCCGCTGCCACGCCAGCAGCTCTGCTGCGCTGGTGAACTTCGGCTGAACGCCTGGCGGAATGAGTTTTTTCAGGCGCTCAAGAGCGCTGCCAGAATTAACAATGTTTTTCACCGTTACCCCCTGAACCCGGTCGGGATGGTTTTATCTGGCTCAGAAATTCGGTTGGGATCTCGCTGTCCAACATGGACGGTCCTTTGGCCGTGACCACGCGATTGCAACAGACTGTTGGCAAAGGTCTGCTCCCAAGCCAACTGGTGTTTAACCTTGCCGTCAGGTATCCAGTAATCACGGAATTGCTGAAGTTCTTCAGCGGTGTAACCCGGCTCAGTGCCGACGTTCTTACCCCAGAGCGCAGCCTGACGCACGAAGTCTGGAGACGGGGTCCATGAGTCAGTGATCGGAAATTTACCCAATGGGCCAAAATCCAGACCGGGCCCAAAATCCTCGTTCTGAGGTTTGGGAGGGATAGCTGGCAGAGGTGGGTGATTTCCAGAAATATCATCCCCAGAATGACTTCCGCCCGCGCGTTCTCTCTCTGGGTTTAGATCTTCTCTTCTCTTCTCTTCTCTGTGGTTACGCGTTACGTTATTAGTAACGTTACTCGTTACGTTACTTTCCTGGAGTTTTTTCCGTTCACGAAACTCCTTCTGGCGCTGCGCATTTGTCTTGGCCGTAGCTGAGCGCATATCACCTGACGTATTGTATTCATTGAAGTTTGGAAGAATGACGCAGTTATTCTCCGCATCATAAATGGCCCAGCCTACGGTTGATAATGCAGCCCCAAAACCGGGTACTCCGACAATATCATCGATATCAGACAGGTCTGCATTTTCAAATACACCGTTACGCGAGTGTTCATTTGCCGCAGACCAAAACGTTACTAGTAACGACACCGTAACGTTACGGGTTACGTTACGCGTTACAACGTCTGATAGCGTGGTGTTATGCGAAAGTGTGAACATTTTTCCCACCTCCGGTGAACGCTCCAGTATTCGCGCAATTCCGTTCACCTTCGGGCTGGTGACCAGTGATGTACGCATCTTTATCCAGTCCCCGGCCATTAAGTCCTCCTGAAGAATAATTAAGGGAAGATTTATCCAGTCGCGGTCCGACACGCTGGCAAAACAATTTGTGGTTAGGCATACTTACCCCGCAATGATTTCGCAATGAATTGCACCAGAAAGCCGTTGGTGTTCGCGCACCGCGGCTTTCGCCATTTTTGAACCGGTCATATAGCCCCCAGCATCATCTGCACCATCTCCATTAGTGGACCGGTTAACCCAGGGTCAACGCGGTACATCTCTACTATCCCCTCGCTCAACTCTTTCAGCTTCTGATGCCGTGGCGCATCCAGCGCGACGGCAATCTTTGCTTCACTGGTTTCTTTCTCCAGCCGAGCCAGACGGGCCATAACGTTGTCTTCTGGCAGCAGGCGGTTGCGGAACTCGAGCGGCAGAACAGCAAGAATTGCCGGAGTCAGCTGGCGAACGTTTTCGCGGTACCGTTCGCTGTTGAAATGGTTATCCAGAAAGCGGAAAAGCTTCTGACGCTGTCGGCTGAGATCGCTAGGGAAAGTAATCTCGTCACCACCCTGCGCCCTGTATTCTTCGACGATCAGAGCAGAAACGACATCCTGACCATCTACACCCGCCCATGAGCGAACGGCATCACGAATATCTTCATGGCTAGGTCCCTTGCACGCTTGAGCACGATTTATCACCGCCTGCTGCGGCGATCCTGTATCCTGGTAAAACGTAAGTGATTGCATAGTGCTTTCCCTTTCGTGGTTAAAGCGCCGGTCAGGCTACTTTTGGTTTGCTGATTTCAAGAATTTGGGTGGTGGTAAAGCGACCACCTGAGGCCTCAGCAATTTTCGATGCATAAGCTGTCTCACCGGTGTAATCAGTACGTGGCAAGCACCCACTATTGATCCACTTGTAAATTGCTCGCGGAGTCCGCTCGCATGCTTTGGCCACCACGGGTACGCGAATCAATTTGATGATTTCGCCAAGGCTTGTTGGTTGCATTTTTTAACCCTCAATATGAACTGTAAGTACATATTATGTCGGAACTGATAGTTCACGCAAGAGATATTATGATTGAACCTATGGTTCAGGAAGAAAAAGCGCGAAAAGACTTTTCCCATAGGCTAGCGCTGGCCTGCGATAAAGCTGGTTTGCCGGTTCATGGTCGTCAGGCTGAGATAGCCAAAAAGATGAAGTTGACACCAAAGGCCGTAAGCAAATGGTTTAACGGGGAATCAATTCCAAGACGCGGGAAGCTGCAAGAGCTTGCTGCGAGTATTGGTACAACTTCAACTTACCTGTTAGGTGACAGCGAGGCTGATGGAATATCTGAGGGACGCTTGCAGAAATCGACAGAAATATTTCGCATAGATGTGCTCAATGTATCTGTCAGTGCAGGCCCGGGCGTGATCAATAGCGAGTTCGTGGAGGTGCTTCGCTCTGTGGAATACTCAGTTGAAGATGCGCGCCAAATGTTCAACGGACGAAAGCAGGAACAAATCCGCATCATCAACGTCCGCGGAGACAGCATGTCTGGCACGATAGAGCCGGGTGATCTGCTTTTTGTCGATATCAGCATCCAACACTTTGATGGTGATGGAATTTACGCTTTCCTGTACGACGAAACAGCTCATGTTAAGCGACTTCAGAAGATGAAAGACAAACTACTGGTAATCTCAGACAACCAGACCTATCGCCCGTGGGAGCCAATTGAGAAGGAAGAGATGAACAAGATTTTCGTCTTCGGAAAGGTGATCGGCAGCATGCCGCAGACCTACAGGAAGCATGGTTAGTCGATTAACAGTAGCCTGAATAGAGTTTGGGTAAGGTCGGTACAACAAGGCGTACGCCAAGTACATGGGGCGGCGGATTAGGGATGATGCGGAATAACTCCCCACGGAGAGCTTATGAGGCTGGGTATTGCACATAGGCCATACGAACCACCTCTGGGTAGAAAACTTAAATAAAATTTAATAGTGGGAATGGTAATGGAAGCACCTTATCAATTAGAATTCACTGAAAACATTTATTATTCAATAGGTAATAACCCCAGCATTAAAGAAATCATTGAGTCTCTTCAAGGCTGGGAAGCTATCATCAAACAATCTAAAGGAGTCCTTGCAGAGCTAACTGGAAGTGATATCCTGGATATTGAAGTTAGGATTCAAAAGTTAGAAGTCGGGAGCCTAACTGAAAAAATTCTTATCAAGTTAGGTTTTGGCAACGAAGAGAATTTTGATAAATTTCTCGAAAATGCGCATGAAAGGTACATCGGAGAAGGAAAAATGCGTAGCGCCTTAGTTTGGACGGTTATAGCAGGTGTACTCGCCACGGGTATGTATTTAGCCGTCAAAAACATGGCACCCAATAATGCCTCCCACTTCGAAGCAAATAATAATATAATCATTAACATAGGTGCTGGCGAAACTAACATTTCACCTGAAAGAATACAGTCGGTGCTCAATAGTACATTAGTTGATAAAAAAACCGCTGCCAAAGGTGCTGTCAAAATTTTATCTCCAGCGCGAAATGACGAAAATGCAACATTGATGATAGGTAGCGATAACGCTTCCGTAACAATACCTTCAGATTTAATCTCTAAAACACCAACCGAGGTTAGTTTTGAAGCAGATACATATACTCGAGACCATTACGATGTTGACCTTGAGATAAGAGCTCTTGATCTCGACAATCCGACAAAGGGATGGGCTGCCGTGATTCCTGGCTTAGTTGATCGAAGGGTAAAACTAGTTTTGGCACCCGGGATTAAACCAGAAGACCTATCCCATAAATTCGCCTTCCGCGCTGATGTAACCATTACTTATAAACTTACGTCATCTAAAGGCGAAGCATACAAGCCAACAGAAATATTTTTAAGCAAATTAATCGCGGAATGAAATTAATCCTGCCACCGTGCCGGGTTTTTATTTGACCAGATAATTCATAATGTTAAGATGATTCCGATTGCAATCAATGGATATACATAATGAAAAAAATGGCTCTGGCAGTAGCATTAGCTGTAACCCTCACAGGGTGCGCGTCTTCTGGAAATCAGAAACTTAAAAGTGAAACTGAAACAAGTGTTCAGTCTAAAATTCATGAAGGGAAAACGACCAAGGTTGAAGTGAAAACCTTGTTTGGCTCTCCTGATGCAGTCTCTTATACCGATGGTGGTAATGAGATCTGGAAGTACTCATTTGCCAAAGTTAAAGTGAATGGAACCTCATTCATTCCATTCTATGGCTTGTTCCATAACGGCACGAACGGCACTAAGAAAGAACTGACCATTCTATTTAAAGATAATACCGTACAAAAATACACAATGGCGGAATCGGCGATCAATACAAAATCCGGTTGGGCCGACTAGCACCATTTGCCCGGCAAAGAAAGTCGGGCCATTATTGCCCCTTCCTCACGAACTCCGCTGCATCCCGCAATACACCTTTGTGAATCATATTGCCCACGGTTTTTCGCTTCGCTTCCAGTCGATCGACAATAGCCTCACAGTCAATCACCACACCGTCGATTATCAACTCAACAACCGCCCCACCAATCTCACCAGCTATGAAAGCTGCGCGATCTTCCAGCAATTCATCACGTGACATATCCATACCTAAGCCCATAGCAATACCCTGTTTGGTGTTTTTTTGAGCATAGCAAGACTAGAGAAAAAAATAAATAATCTTAAAGTTCATATTGTTATGCGTTTATGAACTTGCCACACCACTTAAATGTACTATTGGTACTTTACTTCAATGAACTTATAGTACATTATCATCCCATCGCGAAACACTAAGCGCATCAAGTTCAAACGTTCCGCCAGCCTGGCGACAAGGGCAAAGCACAAAAGTGAGCTTCGCGGTGGTGAATTGCCGAGTTAAAACGCTCAACCGTGAAGATCAGCGTCACGGCACCACCAGCGAAGTTCACTCAGAAAAACTGGAGAACATCATGGTTCATCAGCACTACGGTACACAGACAGTAAACCGCGGCGCAGTTCAGCCTGGAATGCTCGTCAAACACAAAGACTCAACCTGGACAGCATCAGCTAATGCTCGTGGTCGTTTGTATCTGCATCGAGGCGTTGAGATGACTTACACCAGGGATTTGCTGGTTGAAGTTTATCTGAACGGTCTGGGGAATGGCCTCAGCCATTAACGGAGAGTGTCATGCAAGACAAGAAATGCGGTTACTGCAGCAAGCCGGTTAAAACGGAAGAAGTAATCAAAAGCCCCCTTCTCTATCGCAACGGCTCACAGCTGGCGCGCAAAGAAAAAGAGTATTGCTCCAAACGTTGCGCTTCGCACGACCAGATGGCTCACGAAGGCTAACGTAAAACCCGCGCAAGGCGGGATCTACGTCCGGTGCCACCGACCAAAGTTACACCGGAAACAACATCAAAACCAAAGTTAACCCAATGGGCGCTATCAATGGCCCGGGGATTCTAACACCCAAAAATGAGGATCTCACATGGAATTTCCATATGTAGTTAAAGCCACGCAAAAGTCGGGAAAGCCTGATGCTTTTGTCTGGTTCACTGCAAAAACAGAGGCTCGCGCCAACCTGATGCTGGATGTTGCGCTGGAAGATGCAGGCATCGAAACAGGTCGGGGTAAGGACTACGCCAAACCGATTCGCACTGATTTCCCAGTTGTCGACGGCCTGCCGAAAGAAGGTGAGGTTGATTTAACCTGGTGTGATCGCTACGAGCTTCAGGACGATGGGCGCACCTGGCTGCCAAAAGCCGCTGGTGTGTCTACTGGTTCCGTTGACGCCCCCTCCACACCTACTCCGACCGTAATCGTTGAAGATGCGACTGCGTCCGAAATTGTCCCGGTTGAAAACCGTACTCCAGCGGTCCGCTTTGCCGTCCATCTGATGAACGATAAATACCAAACCCACGTCACTAAAGAGCAGCAGTTGGCTGCCAGCGAAATGTCACTGGATGAGAGCAATACATATCTCCATAGCCTGCTTGTGGCAAGGAACGATGTACCCGCGACTGCCAAACTCAGCCTGAATGCTGAGTGGAAAATGATTCGGGCGGTTAAGGACATTTTCACACCAGACGAAGAGCACGAACCAAGATTGATCGCTGCATTCATGTCTGACTGGGTGAACACCGATGCCGGTGACCGCAATCAACTGGTAGAAGACTGGCGCAGTGGTAAGTTGCAGTTGCTCAAAACTGAAACCAGCAGCGCTGCTGACGTTACAACGGGTCAAGATCTCACTGTTGAGGACGGTATCCAGACCGACGAGAACGGCCGGGCCGAAGGTGGCGCCGTTGATGGTGAAGTCGGTACTGAAGAGCAATCCCAGCAGACACAGCAACCGAACCTAATCGTTGTTGCCACCCTGCCATTCCGCCAGCGCGTACTGGCTCAGTTCATCGGTAATGGTGAATATCTCTATCACGTCGACGCCGGGCAGAAAAATGAGATTGTCCGCCTTGAGATGGACACCGATGACGCGTACGTCCAGAACCTGCTGCTGGCAGCTGAGAATGTGGAAGCATTCAAAAAAGCCATTGAGCACGATATTCATAAAGTCGTGAATGCCGTTAAGAAAGTCTTCCCTGTCGACGGTAAGAAACCGGAGCTGGCAACAATTATCCAGTTCCTGACGGTGTGGTTCAAAACTGAATATATCGATCGCGGCCTGCTGGTCAAGGAATGGCAGAAAGGCAACCGTGTTGCGCAGATTCAACGCACTGACGTCAAAATCAATGCTGGCGGTGGAAATAAGACCGATCGTAATACCGACTATGTCCACACACTGGACACTTTGGATGTTGAAATTGCGCTGGCCACCTTGCCAATGGATTTCAATATCTACGACATTCCTGGTGGGGTCTACCGTCGCGCTAAAGAGATTGTCAGCAAGAAAGAAAGTCCGTTCAGCGAATGGTCTGAGGCGCTGCGCAAAACCGCTGGTATCCTAGACTTTTCACGCGCCGCCATCTTTGCACTCATCCGCGGCACGTCATCCGAGTTAGTTAACTTTCCTGGGCGGTTGCGGGCATATATTAATGCCAATCTAACCGAAAATGACCACTCAAACCCCTCAGAAGAAACGCTGGCTGATGCTGGTCATGCGCCGGACGTCAGCTGGGAAAATGAGGTTAATGAGCAGGTCGCTGCGGAGCAGAAAACAGTAGCGAAACAGCCAGAAATCGCCAACATGGGCAACGGCGTATTCTCCATTGATGGCCTGATGGGTGATCAACAACCAAATGACCGTTCACCACTTAATGAGGAAGCCACCAGCGATGTGCAGATGGAAGAAGCTGTCAGTGATGAAGAACAGGCTGGTAATGAAGTGCAGTCAGGCGAAAGCAGTCTGGAAACTGGTGAAGAGTCACATACCGGCCAGCAAGCCGATGTGAACCAGAATACGGATTCTGTCGCCCAAAATAGCGATTCTGTAAACCAAACCGAACCGGTTTCGGCACAAACCGAGCCAGAAACGCAATCAGACGAACCGGCTGTTGTGTACCCGGCTTACTTCGAACCTGGCCGTTATGAAGGTCTGCCGAACGAGGTTTATCACGCAGCCAATGGTATCAGCTCTACCCAGGTAAAAGACGCACGCGTCAGCCTGATGTTCTATCACGGCCGTCACGTGACCAAGACTATCCGTCGCGAAAGCAGCGAGGCGCTGACGTTCGGTAGCCTGGCGCACACCCTGGCCCTGGAGCCCGAAAAGCTCCACGAAGAGTTTGCGGTATTCCCAGGTATTCCGGCTGAGGCGTTTACCACCACCGACTCCATGAAGGCGTTCATTCGAGAATTTAACGCGGATAAGCCAAAGGCCGAGCAACTGAAGCTCACCGGTAAGAAAGAAGAACTTCAGGCGGCGATACGCGCGGTCAGCCCGGAGGCCATTTTCGCTGATGAATTTGAGCAGCAATGGCGCGATAGCGCTGATGGGAAAACCATCCTGTCCAGAGAGCAACTGACGCTGGCCACGGCAATTCAGCAAGCCCTACTGAATCATGAATCAGCCGGGAAACTGCTGCGCCATCCTTCCCGTTCAGTGGAAACCAGTTATTTCGGGATGGACGACGAAACCGGTCTGGAAGTCCGTGTGCGCCCTGACCTTGAGGTTGAAATCAACGGCGTTCGTATCGGTGTTGACCTGAAGACGATCAGCATGGGACGCGTTAAGCAAGACGGTTTGCGCGCCAAACTGCACCGGGAAATCATCGACCGCGACTACCACCTCAGCGCTGGCATGTATTGCTCCGTTGCCGACTTTGATCAGTTCTTCTGGATCTTCGTCAACAAAGACGAGGGCTACCACTGGGTGGCGGTAATTGAGGCATCGGAAGATTTGCTCGATCTCGGGCTGCTGGAGTATCAGCGCACCATGCGTGCACTCGCAGATGCGTATGACACCGATTGCTGGTCTGCACCGATAACCGAAGACTACACCGACGAACTGAACGACTTCGACCTGCGCCGCCTTGAAGCGCTGCGTCTGGCTTAATGGAGGATTTGACCATGCAAAATACCAACATCATTACGACCGAGCAGGCACCAAACACCATTTCCGCCAGCAACGCTGTGTTCAACGTACAGGCACTCGGGCAGCTCACCTCTTTCGCTGAATTGATGGCGCAGTCTGCCGTCACCGTCCCCAAACACCTGGCGGGGAAACCCGCCGACTGTATGGCTATCGTCATGCAGGCTATGCAGTGGGGAATGAACCCATATGCAGTTGCCCAGAAAACGCACCTGGTCAACGGCGTTCTGGGTTACGAAGCGCAACTGGTTAACGCAGTAATCTCCAGCTCAAGCGCCATCGTTGGTCGCTTCCATTACGAATACGGCGGTGACTGGGAGAAGATCGCCGGGAAAAAAGACGGCCGTGATGAATTAGGCCTGTTTATCCGGGTTGGCGCCGTACTGCGCGGAGAAGACGAAATCACCTGGGGCGAGCCAATCTACCTGGCAGATATCACCACACGTAACTCGCCACTGTGGAAAACAGCGCCGAAGCAGCAGATCGCTTATCTGGCAGTGAAGTACTGGGCTCGCCTGTACTGCCCAGAAGTCATCCTCGGCGTCTACAGTCCAGATGAAGTTGAGCCACGCACTGAGAAAGAGATTAACCCAGCACCGAAACACGTTAACCTGGCTGATATCTCAGGTGACACCGTCACAACCACGCAAAGCGCACAGGAATCGTCGGTAAATATCGACTCTCTTGCCGATGATTTCCGCGAACGAATCGATGC
>NZ_JAOWHW010000146.1:17682-24876 GCF_030332425.1 Citrobacter sp. Cpo142 | reverse complement strand
TTCCATTTCAGGCGCATAACGCTGAACCCAGCGGTAAATCGTGGAGTGATCGACATTCACTCCGCGTTCAGCCAGCATCTCCTGCAGCTCACGGTAACTGATGCCGTATTTGCAGTACCAGCGTACGGCCCACAGAATGATGTCACGCTGAAAATGCCGGCCTTTGAATGGGTTCATGTGCAGCTCCATCAGCAAAAGGGGATGATAAGTTTATCACCACCGACTATTTGCAACAGTGCCGTTTACTCATATATACTTTAGATTGATTTAAAACTTCATTTTTAATTTAAAAGGATCTAGGTGAAGATCCTTTTTGATAATCTCATGACCAAAATCCCTTAACGTGAGTTTTCGTTCCACTGAGCGTCAGACCCCGTATAGTGTTTTGCAGTTTAGAGGAGATATCGCGATGCATACGCGGAAGGCAATAACGGAGGCGCTTCAAAAACTCGGAGTCCAAACCGGTGACCTCTTGATGGTGCATGCCTCACTTAAAGCGATTGGTCCGGTCGAAGGAGGAGCGGAGACGGTCGTTGCCGCGTTACGCTCCGCGGTTGGGCCGACTGGCACTGTGATGGGATACGCGTCGTGGGACCGATCACCCTACGAGGAGACTCTGAATGGCGCTCGGCTGGATGACGAAGCCCGCCGTACCTGGCTGCCGTTCGATCCCGCAACAGCCGGGACTTACCGTGGGTTCGGCCTGCTGAATCAATTTCTGGTTCAAGCCCCCGGCGCGCGGCGCAGCGCGCACCCCGATGCATCGATGGTCGCGGTTGGTCCGCTGGCTGAAACGCTGACGGAGCCTCACGAACTCGGTCACGCCTTGGGGGAAGGATCGCCCGTCGAGCGGTTCGTTCGCCTTGGCGGGAAGGCCCTGCTGTTGGGTGCGCCGCTAAACTCCGTTACCGCATTGCACTACGCCGAGGCGGTTGCCGATATCCCCAACAAACGGTGGGTGACGTATGAGATGCCGATGCTTGGAAGAGACGGTGAAGTCGCCTGGAAAACGGCATCGGATTACGATTCAAACGGCATTCTCGATTGCTTTGCTATCGAAGGAAAGCCGGATGCGGTTGAAACTATAGCAAATGCTTACGTGAAGCTCGGTCGCCATCGAGAAGGTGTCGTGGGCTTTGCTCAGTGCTACCTGTTCGACGCGCAGGACATCGTGACGTTCGGCGTCACCTATCTTGAGAAGCATTTCGGAACCACTCCGATCGTGCCTCCGCACGAGGCCGTCGAGCGCTCTTGCGAGCCTTCAGGTTAGAGGCCGTCGACAATGATAATCTGGATCAACGGACCTTTCGGCGCCGGAAAGACGACGCTCGCTAAGCGGCTGCGCGATCGGCGTTCCAAATCGCTGATCTTTGACCCCGAGGAAATCGGGTTCGTGGTGAAAGAAACGGTCCCCATGCCAGCGAGCGGAGACTATCAGGATCTCCCCTTGTGGAGGGGACTTA
This sequence comes from Citrobacter sp. Cpo142, assembly GCF_030332425.1. NCBI lineage: Bacteria > Pseudomonadati > Pseudomonadota > Gammaproteobacteria > Enterobacterales > Enterobacteriaceae > Citrobacter > Citrobacter sp. Cpo142. Next base: position 23,413 of record NZ_JAOWHW010000146.1, on the reverse strand, counting down.
CGATCGCGGCGGTCAGGGAGATTCGAAGGAATTACTCGCAGGACATCATCATCCCAATGACGCTCGTGCACCCGGACTATCTGACTGAGATACTCGACGGGGTAAGGCGGATCGACGATCAGCTGCTGCACATCTTTCTGACGCTCAACGAGGACCTATTGCGTCACCGGATCGCGAACCAGACCATGCATCCTGACCCGAATCGAAATGCGGAGATTCGAGAGTGGCGATTAGCGAATGTCGCCCGATGCTTGGCCGCAAGGGAACGGCTTCCATGCACAACCCGTGTTCTCGATAGTGGTGCACACACCAGCGATGAACTCGCAGCGATGGTGCTCGACGGAATCGATGGGCGCACCTGATCGCCTTCGACGCCTGCGCAAAGCGTAGCGCGAGGGTGGCGGGCTCACGACCAAACGCCCAGAGGTCGATCATCGCAGGGATGTTTGGCTTTGTGGTGCGGACGACGGGACTCGAACCCGTACTCTCACAGAGAAGCAGATTTTCGTACCACCTCGACTTTCGCCGCCGTCTGATGACGTTCGTGGTCTGGACTGTCCCTTCGCCATTGCCCGAAGGCTTTAGGCGCCGCCCGTCCAGTCTCTACACCTTCCCCCGAAGGGGCTTGGCTCGGGATTGGCTTAGGGTATTGCCCGTTAGCGTTCCCCGACTTTGAGCGGTTCTACTCCGCGGATTTCCCCGCGGGCACTCCAATTTTAAAGTCTGCTGCGTCTACCGATTTCGCCACGTCCGCCTTTTTTCGCCGTTCCTAGCGCTCGTGCGATGCACCTATGTTGCACCTAGCGCCGAATCGTTCTTCGTCATCCTGAAAAACCACGTCTCCTAAAGCCTTGCATAGCTTATCTTTTCTCCACCACGAACTTTTTTGTGGGATGGTAGAAAAAAAGACTTTTTAAGTCCGCTGGCTTGCCAGGCCTTGTTAGCTTGTACGGTCATGGTTATCGGGTAAAGAATATTGACGGCATCGCTGGTGTCGGTGGCTGAAAAGCCGGCTCCCATCAGGGCAATAGCCATTTCAGATGCAGGCGTACAGGGCAATGGTCAACAGCTACAGCCTGTCTGACGATTCCGGCGTCATGGCTGCGGCGGCTATCACGCATTTTTTGTTCGGTCAGGCGGTGTTTTCGTACCTCAATGGTTGGAGCGTGTTGATCGGACCTGGTACAGGTTTGGACAGCACGGGCTGCAAATACGCAAGGGATTTAATGGGCCTGGTGGCGTTCACGGCTTTTATCGTGACGTTTCTGTTCAGGGGCTACTCATAATCTCGTGGCTCGGCGGTTCCCGGCACACCATGACAGTAAGGAAGGACCCTGTGTCTCAACTCTCCCAGCTTCGAAGCCCCGCCGCCGTGCAGGCTGCCATCGATGAGTTCGTGCAACTGGGCCGCACGAAATTCCTGGCGCGCCACGGCTACGGCAAGTCCCGCGACTTCCTGGTACGTGATCCGAAGACCGGCACCGATTGCGATTCCAAGGCCATCGCCGGTGTGGCCTTCGGCAAGCAATTTCCCGAGCAGGGCCCGCTCACTGCTGACAGCTTCTCCGGTGGCGAGACGACCGTCGTTCCGGCGCTGACGCGGCTCGGGTTTCGCATCATTCGCATCGGCGAAGACTGGTCCGAAGAAGAGGTCCTGGCCACGGTCGAAGACTATTTCGACATGCTGCGTGCCGAGGCGGCTGGGGAGCCGTACCACAAGTCCGAGCACAACCAGGCACTGCGCCAACTGCTGAACGGTCGCAGCAAGTCTTCAGTCGAGCTCAAGCACCAGAACATTAGCGCCGTACTCGATGCCCTGGGCCTGCCCTATATCAACGGCTACAAGCCACGCGGCAACAGCCAACTGCTGCTGCGTAAATCCGTACACGCCTACGTTCTGGAACATCAGCAGACGGTCGGCGCTCTTGTCGATGCCCTGGAGGAGGTAAAACTTCCGGGTGACAAAACCTACCGAGCGGCTTTGGTAGAACCACCCGCCCGTGAAGTGCTTGTGCGTACCCCGGCATCTCTACGGCAACGCCTACCGCGAAAGTTCGATTATGCCGCTCGCGATGAAGCCAACCGCAAGCTGGGCCGGGCAGGGGAGCAGTGGGTGATTGGCTACGAACAGCAACGCCTGACCGAGCTCGGCCACCCAGAGCTTTTTCAGCGGCTGGATTGGGTGTCCGACACCCAGGGAGACGGTGCGGGGTTCGACATCCTGTCGTTCGAAGAGGACGCCCATGAGCGCTTCATCGAGGTGAAAACCACCAATGGCGGGGTAGGCTCGTCTTTCTTGGTCAGCCACAACGAACTCGAATTCTCCAAGGAGGCGGGCGATCAATTCCATCTGTATCGCGTGTTCCAGTTTCGGGACGGTCCGCGCCTGTTCACGCTACCCGGCGACCTCAGCCAACATGTGCATCTCAAGCCGACGGACTACCGGGCGAGTTTCCGGAGTTTGGTGGGGTAAAGGCAGGGTTCTGTTGAGCCGAATGGCTGTGTGCGGCCGATTCTGTTGAAAAAGTAGCGGCCTCCCCATGCCGTTGGCAAAATTGCTTTGTCAGCGAGCGTGGGGGCGAACAGCATGATGGGACAGTTACCGGGAGGACAGCAGCGCCTGTTCTACTCGTTCAATCTGGAAGATCACGTCCCGGCCCAACATCTCCTGCGCAGCATCGACCAGTGCTTGGATCTCAGTGATCTACGTGCCTACCTGGCAGATTTCTATAGCCCCATCGGGCGTCCCTCGATTGACCCGGAGTTGATGGTGCGCATGCTGGTCGTCGGCTACTGCTATGGCATTCGTTCCGAGCGGCGATTGTGCGAAGAGGTGCACCTGAACCTGGCCTATCGCTGGTTCTGCCGGTTGGGTCTGGAAGACGAAGTCCCCAATCACTCGACCTTCTCGAAGAATCGCCATGGGCGTTTTCGTGACAGCGATCTATTCCGCTGGTTATTCAATGAGGTGCTGCGGCGCTGCATGGCAGCCGGCCTAGTCAAGGGTGAAGGTTTCGCCGTCGACGCCAGCATCATTAAGGCGGATGCCAGCCGGCAACGTGGGGTGGCGGGAGATGAGGTCGATTGGAACGATCCAAAGCTCAGCAGCCGCGCAGTGCGCGAGTACCTCGAAGCCCTTGATGAAGAGGCGCTGGCTGAGGCTCTTCCCAAGAAAATTTCGCTCACTGATCCTCAGTCCCGTTGGACAGCAGCGCCAGGTGGCCCGGCCTTTTTTGCCTACTCCACGAATTACCTGATCGACACTGAGCACGGTGTGATCATGGACGTGGAAGCTACCCCGGCGCACCGTACCGCCGAAGTCGATTCGACTAGGACGATGGTCGAGCGTGTCGAGGCGCAGTTCGATCTCACACCGGAACGCCTTATCGGCGATACCGCTTATGGCACCGCCCCGATGCTGGCCTGGATGGTCGAAGAAAAGGACATCGAACCGCATGTGCCGGTGTGGGACAAGACCGAGCGCAAGGACGACAGCCTCTCCAGTAACGACTTTCACTGGAGTCAGGACGCCAATGAATATCGCTGCCCAGCCGGCAAACCGCTACGCAGTGAATGGCGCGCCTTCACCCAGCAAAGGTCGCGGGTAACTAAGGCCAAAACCGTCATTTACCGCTCCAGCCAAACCGACTGCGCCACCTGCCCGTTGAAAGCGAAATGCTGCCCCAACACGCCGAATCGGAAGATCGTCCGCAGCATCCATGAGGCTGCCCGCGACGTGGCTCGACGCATCGCCAAGACACCGGAGTACCTCGTCTCTCGCTGCGAACGAAAGAAGGTGGAGATGCTTTTCGCCCACCTCAAACGGATCATGAAACTCGACCGTTTACGACTGCGTGGCCTAACGGGTGCCACTGACGAATTCACCTTGGCTGCGATGGTGCAGAACCTGCGCCGCATGGCCAAGCTTTTGCCTCAAGGGCCACCGCTGACGGGATAGGTATGCCTGCTACGAGCAGAAACCCTCAAATTAACCCTTAAACCTGAGCAAGGACGCTCAGTGAAACGCCGGAAGGCAACTTGAAGTGGCTTGCAGCCACTTCGACAGCAGGCACACCTGATCGGCAGGCTGCCGCTAAAGCTACTTTTTCAACAGAATCGGCCGATTTGTGCCGGTCGTCAAGGACCGCTTCGGATCACTCTCAACCGGATCGCGGGCCAGCTGATTTGCTAAAACCCGCGCCAAACTCAACGAAGGATTTCGCATGATCCGTTTTTTTTGGCGATCACGCTCGGCCTGATGGTTGGCTGCTCGTCGAGTTCAAGTTCGATCTGATCAGTGAGCGGTAGCGCAAGTGGATCGCCTCAGCCAAGCAGCGTTGTTGCCGGCGGCCGGAAGAAAGCCTTGAACTAGTAGCGGAAAGGATGAAACTTTATTTTTACGATTCTCAGCATTTTCCAAGGTTGAGCGAAAATTAGGATGATACTTTAATGATTCCGGCCTCCATCCCCACAAAACGCTTGCAGATGGCAGAATTGAAATAAGTCATTGTTTTAAATGGATTTTTGCAGGAATTGCTACGTTGCAGGGTCCTGTAGTTAGGATGACACTTTATTTTCCTCCCACAGGCCTCGTGATACGCCTATTTTTATAGGTTAATGTCATGATAATAATGGTTTCTTAGACGTCAGGTGGCACTTTTCGGGGAAATGTGCGCGGAACCCCTATTTGTTTATTTTTCTAAATACATTCAAATATGTATCCGCTCATGAGACAATAACCCTGGTAAATGCTTCAATAATATTGAAAAAGGAAGAGTATGAGTATTCAACATTTTCGTGTCGCCCTTATTCCCTTTTTTGCGGCATTTTGCCTTCCTGTTTTTGCTCACCCAGAAACGCTGGTGAAAGTAAAAGATGCTGAAGATCAGTTGGGTGCACGAGTGGGTTACATCGAACTGGATCTCAACAGCGGTAAGATCCTTGAGAGTTTTCGCCCCGAAGAACGTTTTCCAATGATGAGCACTTTTAAAGTTCTGCTATGTGGTGCGGTATTATCCCGTGTTGACGCCGGGCAAGAGCAACTCGGTCGCCGCATACACTATTCTCAGAATGACTTGGTTGAGTACTCACCAGTCACAGAAAAGCATCTTACGGATGGCATGACAGTAAGAGAATTATGCAGTGCTGCCATAACCATGAGTGATAACACTGCTGCCAACTTACTTCTGACAACGATCGGAGGACCGAAGGAGCTAACCGCTTTTTTGCACAACATGGGGGATCATGTAACTCGCCTTGATCGTTGGGAACCGGAGCTGAATGAAGCCATACCAAACGACGAGCGTGACACCACGATGCCTGCAGCAATGGCAACAACGTTGCGCAAACTATTAACTGGCGAACTACTTACTCTAGCTTCCCGGCAACAATTAATAGACTGGATGGAGGCGGATAAAGTTGCAGGACCACTTCTGCGCTCGGCCCTTCCGGCTGGCTGGTTTATTGCTGATAAATCTGGAGCCGGTGAGCGTGGGTCTCGCGGTATCATTGCAGCACTGGGGCCAGATGGTAAGCCCTCCCGTATCGTAGTTATCTACACGACGGGGAGTCAGGCAACTATGGATGAACGAAATAGACAGATCGCTGAGATAGGTGCCTCACTGATTAAGCATTGGTAACTGTCAGACCAAGTTTACTCATATATACTTTAGATTGATTTAAAACTTCATTTTTAATTTAAAAGGATCTAGGTGAAGATCCTTTTTGATAA
>NZ_JAOWHW010000146.1:6221-17632 GCF_030332425.1 Citrobacter sp. Cpo142 | reverse complement strand
TTTGAATGGGTTCATGTGCAGCTCCATCAGCAAAAGGGGATGATAAGTTTATCACCACCGACTATTTGCAACAGTGCCGTGACAGGAACCAGTAAGTGTCCATACGCCCATTTATCCAGAATTTTCGAGATAAAGCCGTTACTTATTGCGGTTGGATTCTGTTCAAGCGTTAGCATCACGTAATGGCCAGGATTCGAAGAGGTAACCGTCGAAATTAAGATCATCAAAATCTGAGAGTTCCAGCAGGCGGTTTTTCACATTCTCAAGATGCTGCCACATGGCTAATTTCGCGGCCCGTGCATCTTTTTTGATTAAAGCAGCAAGGATCTGTTTGTGATCGACCAACCATTCCTTACGGTACTGTGTATCACGTAAATGAAGATGGAGCTGAATCCACATGGGATTATTAACACGCCACTGCCAGGACTGCTTAAACAGCTCAACCAACATGCTATTATGAGTCGCTTCAGCAATTGCCAGATGAAATTGCATATCACCGACCTCGTGATCGTCAGAAACTGCCCCCTCCTCCTGCAACTGCAAAGCGCGGCGCATTTTTATGATATCTTCACGGGTCGCCTGTAAGGCGGCGAATTCGGCTATGTTACTTTCCAGCAGTTGTCGGGCCTGGAGAAGTTCAAAAGGACCGGCATCATTACACTGGTTCGGTGTATTCTCGTCGCTGCTCTCTTCATCTCTGACGACCCCCTCTTTCCCATCAGGAATGCGTACCACAAAAATACCAGCGCCCCGACGAACTTCAACGATGCCTTCGATTTCCAGCATGATCAACGCTTCACGAACGACCGTACGGCTGACTTCAAGCATGTCTGCTATTTCGCGTTCTGGCGGTAATCTCCCACCTACGGCATATTTTTTCTCAATGATCATCAGGCGCAGCATGGAACCCACCTCCTGGTAGGGACGCTGCTGAAATAGAGCTTGTTTCATGGTGGCTGTGGCTTCACTTTTACCAAAATAACCCCGTAATATCGGGGATTACTCAGACTATAGCATAAGTTGTCAGTCAGCTATAGCCACACAAACCAAACAATGACACCAATTAAATTATGAACAAATACAATATGTTAACTTGATTTATAACATAGCAAAATGCACCGAAAGAAAAAATTGGCTGACCAATCACTGCCTGCGGTGCCTCGCATTATTAGCTGACAAATAATGCCTGATCCACCGTAAAATAGCGCTGAGCATTATTGAAACAAATGTCCTGCACCATACGACTCAACATTACTTCATCATCAGGGATTTCACCCTCTTCAGCCCATCGGCCAATCAGGTTACACAATAAACGTCGGAAATATTCATGCCGGGTATAGGACAGAAAACTACGAGAGTCGGTCAACATGCCGACAAACTGACTTAACAACCCCATCTGTGATAACTGTTCCAGCTGGCGCAACATACCATCTTTCTGATCATTGAACCACCAACCAGAACCAAACTGTACCTTCCCGGAAATACCCGGCCCCTGGAAGTTGCCAATCATCGTCGCCAGCACTTCGTTATCACGTGGATTGAGGCAGTAAAGAATCGTTTTCGGCAGCTCGTTGGTCATATCCATGCTATCGAGCAACCGGGCAAGCGGCTGACTGATATTATTATCGCCAATTGAGTCAAAACCGCTGTCCGGCCCAAGTAAACGGAACATTCGCGTATTGTTGTTACGAATAGCCCCAATGTGCAGCTGCATCACCCATCCCCGTGCAGCATACTGGCGACCCAACCAGACCAAAACCGCCGTAGAAAATTGCGCAATCTCCAGCTCGCTGAGTTCATTGCCCGCGAGACGTTTAGCAAGAATAGCGTCGAGCTGCGCGTCGTTCGGTATCTGGGCAAAACGCACCGTTTCAATACCGTGATCCGACACGCGGCACCCATGTGCAACAAAATGATCGAGACGACGGCGCAGCGCACAGCGCAGATCATCGAAGCGGGTAATGCTAATATCCGCTGCAGCTTCCAGCTTATGCAAATAATCAACAAAACCCTCCAGCTCGATTTTAAAGACCCGGTCAGGACGCCAGCTCGGTGCAACATCGATATCAACGCTTGCATCCTCGGCGATTTGCCGGTGATACCGCAAATCGTCAATGGGATCGTCGGTAGTGCCGACCATTCTTACATTCATCTGTCGCATGATCCCGCGGGCCGAAAACTCTGGGGTAGCCAGCTTCGCGTTGCAGTGTTCCCAAATAGCATCAGCGCTTTGCGGATCCAGCAGCGTATTCGTGATGCCGAAGGGACGACGTAACTCGAGGTGCGTCCAGTGGTACAGTGGGTTACCTAGTGTTTTTGGCACCGTGTCCGCCCAGGCAAGATATTTTTCGTAATCACTGGTTTCTTTCCCGGTAATGAGCCTCTCCTCTACCCCCGCAGTACGTAGAGCTCGCCACTTATAATGGTCCCCTTCAAGCCAGATTTGCCCAAGATTTTCAAAACGGCGATCCTGCGCAATCTCTTTCGGGCTCAGGTGGCAATGGAAGTCGTAAATGGGCATTACTGCCGCATACCTGTGGTAGAGCATGCGGGCAATCTCATTTTTGAGTAAAAAGTCTTCCGTCATAAATGCGGCCATGGTTTTTCTCCTTTATTAATCACTGTAGCGATTCAAGCACCGCGCGTGCTCCGCGCTGTTCCAGCCGGACGTACGTCTCCATGACCGCATTTACGAACGAGCTATTTTCTGGCAGATCGCGACCAAAAATTGACTCAATTGCCAGTAGCGCACGTACACGTTCTTGCGCGCTATGATACTGCTGATGGATAGCCTGATAGCGGGCAAAAAGTGGATCGACGATATCTATCTTTTGTCCTTTATCGTCAAGACCACGAACGTAGCGCATCCATCCAGCAACGCCAAGAACCAGATGACGATGATCGGTTCCCTTTGCCAAATGGATACGAATTGGATCAAGCAGGCGTTGCGGTAATTTCTGACTGCCATCCATTGCAATCTGCGAGGTACGGTGCCTGAGTGAAGGGTTGGTAAAACGGGAGAGCAGTAAATCAGCGTAACCCGATAAATCAGTGCCCTCAGGCATCGACAACGTGGGAGCTTGTTCATTCAGCATCAACTTCCGTACCGCCTGACGATATTCTGGATTAGCCATGGTATCGGCGATTGTTTCATAGCCGGCCAGATAGCCAAGATACGCCAGAAAAGAGTGACTACCGTTCAGCATCCGTAGTTTCATCATTTCAAATGGTACGACGTCTTCGACAAACTGTGCCCCGACGTTGTCCCACTCCGGTCTGCCATTGACAAAGTTATCTTCTATCACCCACTGACGGAAAGGCTCGCAGGCTATACCACAGGGATCGAACACACCAAGCTGATCGGCAATCAGTTGCAGTGTCTCTTCCGTTACTGCCGGAACAATACGGTCAACCATGGTACAAGGGAATGTTACGTTTTGCGCAATCCACGTCGCCAGCTCCGTCGAACGTGCCTTTGCCAGTCCTATAACCGCCGCTCTGGCAACGAGACCATTCTCTCGAACGTTATCACATGACAGAACGGTAAATGGCCTTATCCCCTGCAGACGACGCATGTCTAAAGCCTCAACGATGTATCCAATAGCCGACTTAGGTTGTTGTGGTGATGTAAGGTCATGTTTAATCAGAGGGTTGTTCAGATCCAACTTGCCGCTGGCTGCCTCCGTGCAGTAGCCCTTTTCCGTCACTGTCAGAGAAACAATCGCCGTCTCGGGACGCGCCATGGCTTTCAGAATCCCGTCACATCCATCAAATTCAGGGTGCAGAGCTTCTTTCATTGAGCCAATGATCTTAAGTTCTGTTATTTCCGCTCCACGTTCTGCGACGGTATAAAGCAGATTTTGTGCTCTAAGGTTTTCAATCAACCGTGCATCGTTCCCCGGCATCAGGTTAACTTCACAGATCCCCCAGTCGCTGTCGCTACACTCCAGCAAATGGTGAGTAAACAACGCCTGATGTGCACGGTGAAACGCCCCGCATCCCAGGTGGACGATACGGGAAACCAGACGCGAACCGTCCCATTGCGGACGGGTAGCGGAAAGCGAGCCGCTAACGATATTTTGTTCCATGGCAAACTCCTGTCGTGCGATGACTTCACCCACGAAATGTGGGTGAGTATGTGTCTACTGCAGTGGATATAAACGCTGAATGGCCGGTGACGCCACCGGCGGAAACTTAATGACTGAAGAAGGCGCGCTGAATCGCCAGTTCGACTCCTCGTACTTCAGCCAACCCTTTCAGACGGCCAATTGCCGAGTAGCCCGGATTTGTTTTCTTTTTCAAATCGTCCAGCATCTGATGCCCATGGTCAGGACGCATAGGGATCAGATCCTCGTAGCCTTCGGCTTTACGGCGATACTCTTCCTCGACGATGGCCTTCACCACGGCATACATGTCCACATCACCATACAGATGCGCCGCTTCATGGAACGTTTTTGGGTTATCTTCACGCAATGTTGAGCGTAAATGCGTGAAGTAAATACGTGGGCCGAACAGTTGAATCATACCGACCAAATCGTTATCCGCACGGACGCCGTAAGAGCCGGTACACATGGTGAAACCATTCGCCATGCTGTTGACGGTCTCCACCATCCACTGCATATCTTCAATGGTGGAGACTATACGCGGTAGACCCAGGATCGGGCGCGGCGGGTCATCAGGGTGTACCGCCATACGAACGCCGGTCGCTTCGGCAACCGGAACGATGGCTTTGAGGAAATACGCAAAGTTGTCACGCAATTTTGCTTTATCAATATTTTGATAAGTCGCCAGATGGGCGCGGAACTGATCTAGCGTATAGCCCTCTTCTGCTCCCGGAAGACCAGCAATTATATTGCGAGTCAGGCGTGCTTTATCTTCTTCACTCATGGCAGCGAAGCGCTGATTGGCCAGCTCTATCTCTTCTGCTGTGTAATCAGTTTCTGCCCCCTGGCGTTGTAAAAGGTGTAATTCAAACACTGCGAACTCTATCTGGTCAAAACGCAACGCTTTTGAACCATCCGGCAAAACATATTCAAGATCAGTGCGAGTCCAGTCCAGTACAGGCATGAAGTTGTAGCAAACGGTGTAGATCCCGCATTGTGCCAGGTTACGCAGCGTCTGTTGATAATTGTTTATCCACAGATCGTATTGACCACTGTGGGTTTTGATATCCTCATGAATCGGCACGCTCTCGACCACAGACCACTCGAGCCCCGCCTCTTCGACAATAGTTTTACGCTCCAGAATCTCTTCAACAGACCAAACCAGCCCATTCGGGATATGGTGTAATGCGGTTACCACGCCACTTGCGCCAGCCTGACGTACATCGGCAAGCGTTACCGGGTCATTAGGGCCATACCAACGCCAGGTTTGTTTCATATTTCAACTCCTCTCTTACGATGAGATCGCTGTTTTATACAGCTCAAACAGGCTATAGCCATGTTTAGGGGGGACGAGTCATACAGTCAAACAACCCGCCAAACAAGCCAACCTATTGGTCGACCAATTAATTTTTTAATAAATGCCAATCCGTTCTTCATCGCACATGCTTCGTCTGGAGTCTCAAGGCCATACTCAGGCAGGTGCTGATGAACAAGTTAAGCAACTACCGAAAGTCACAACACCCCAGCTATTCTGAAGCCATCCGATGTCGTAGTGAAAATGCCCCCTCCCGTTAGCATCACCGCAGCATAAAGTCATACTGGATGCTCATCTTCACATCCCAGTAATTAAGCCTGTCACCTAGCGAACTGCCGTCGCGCTTTTCACGGCCCTTATCGGCGGCAAGGAATATATTCATCCCGCTGAGTGGCCCCTCGGCAACCCGATAGTTAACCGCACTGAGCAGCCCCATACCTTCAATTTGTACATCTCGCTGACTGGATTCGTAGCCACGGGTGACAACTGGTGCCAGTGTTAAAGTCAGCTGCGGTGTCAGTCGATAGTTGGCCCCCATCTGCCAGGACTGCATCCCTTCGCGGTTGCGATCGAGGCTGAGTGAGAAGGGATAGCCAATATCTGTATCAACCACCGCACCATTCATCGAATGGCGGAGATATCCACCGCTAGCGAAAAGACTTCCCCACGGCGCACTCCAGGTCAACTGACCGCTGACCAATGCAGTCTCATTCGGCTGGCTGGACGAGCGGCTCAACCCATCAAGTCCGGCATAGAAACCCAATAGCTCGCCCTTCAGGGCATATCCCGACGACAACGGAATTGTTTGTTCAATAATGCTCTGCAGCTGGTGAGAGACATCTCTCTGTACTGAGCCCCCCAGTGAATAACGGCTACGATCATCATGCCAGCTGGCGGTTAAAAATGAGCGAGTTCGATGTTTATCGTATTTTCCGGTCTTACTGTTATATACACCTTCATCACGAATACCGGTTGCCGAGTCGGTCCATTGAAATACTCTTGTGCGCCACATTGCCCAAAGCTCAAAATTCTCTGTCGGAGCGAAATAACCTAAAGCGCCTTCGGAAACTGTAGGTAACGTACGCTGTGAACTGCCACCGATAAGGGGGATTCGCCACGGTAAACTCCCGTAACTATAATCCGTTCCAAAACGCCCTATTTTCAATCTAACATTGTCACCAGCTTTTATTTTTAGAGCGCCAAGTGCATAGCCAAAACTTTCATGGTCATCTAAGTACCAGCGCGTACTCATATTATCTCGGGCACCAAGTTTATAAACGTAATAGGCACCACCCTCTACCCCTATAAATTGAGAGTAATAACCACTATTAAAATCAACAAGCCCTCCCTGCACCCAGGCATATATATTCTTCCCAGTTCCGGCGCTGGGTTTGTCAGCCCTGCGCAACTCATTTTTTAATCTAAATCTTAATGCTGCTTCATCGTCAGAGATTTGTTCCGCTAACACAGAGGTACACACCGAGGCCACGGCTATAGCAATAGCCGTTAAACGTGTTATTTTATTCATCGTTTAACCTTTGGGTTTGTAATTGTTTTATAATAAAACTACAGGGCCTTATTTTTTAAAGTCGTCGATCAGTTTTTGTTGCGTTTTTTTACGAGTATCAATCTCTAAAATAATTTCTTTGAATTTCTGATCTGTTAGCGGATAAAACCACATAATAATAAATGCTAATAATAAGAAGCCACAAGGTACCAGCGCAATCGAAATCCGGATACCCATAATGACTTCTGGCGTTTGTGCCTGATTAGCAATATATCCGCTGAGTCCCAGAATAAATGCCGGGATTGAACCACCGATGGCCTGACCACACTTGCGAGTAAAGGAAAACAGTGAGTAGGTTAACCCCTCAATCCGCACACCTGTCAGATACTCGCCATACTCAACAGTATCCGCCTCGAGTGCCCACATCACCGTCATCGATATTCCCTGACCAACAGAAGCGATGGCCAGTGCGGTGAGCGCAACAGGAACGGAATGAGCCGACATATAAAAAAACAATAAATAACCGCTAGTTCCAAGCAACGAGCCAATCAGGAAGGTGTTCTTTTTCCCAACTCGAGTGACCAATCGCGGAACCATAGGAGCCGAGGCAACAGTTCCTATCAACATCTGAACCAATACCATCACCGAGAAAAGTCCAGCATCATTTAAAACATAACGAACATAAAATAATGAAGATGCACTGACCGCAAAGGTCGAGATAAGTAAACACAGTGCCCCAGCACACAGCATAATCAAGGGTCGATTTTGCTTTACCGTCTGTAAACTTATCTTCATCGAAGGCTGCGCCACGATACGCACGACATTTTCTTTGGTCGATTTAAAACAGACGAAATACAACACAGTACCTGCAACTGCCAGGATAATAGTCCAGAAGAGATAAACATCCTGCATCTCAGTCGGACTGGCACCACTAATCCGTGGCCCAATGAGAAACGCCAGGCAAACAAAGGTGAGTGAGGCCGCGATGCTGCGCGCAGCACCAAGCCGGGCACGTGATTGCGGCTGTTGGGTCATGGCCGTTGCAAGTGAGCCATAAGGGATATTCACAAGGCTATAGCAAATCCCCAGTCCCATATAAGTAATATACGCGTAAATAACTTTGCTACTGTGACTCCACTCTGCGGGGACACAAAACACCAAAACGCTGAAAGCCATTAAAGGTGCTGAGCCGAAAAGCAGGAAAGGACGGAATTTTCCCCAACGCGTATTAACGCTGTCAACAATACGCCCCGCCGAGACATCAGCAAAGGCGTCAAAAACGCGCACCAGCAGCAGCATCGTTCCTGCGGCTGCGGCACCGACGCCTGCGACGTCGGTGTAGTAGCTCAGAAGAAATAATGCACCCATAGCGAAGGCAAAATTATTAGCGACATCACCCAGGCTATAGCCGATGATGGCGCGCCAGGAGAGCTGCTGGCTCATAATGACTCTCCCTGCTGAGGTTTCTCGCCAAATGCCATGGTAGTCCAGCGTTTTTTCAGCAGGAAAGCAGCGGATTTCGGTTTTCTATCGCGGGTAAAAATCCCTTTGCGGTTGCCACCAACACGCATAATTCCTTGTGAAGTAGAAAAATCAGCGAAATTCCAGACCTGCTCACCCACCACGGCGCTAACCCGATCGAAAACACGATGGTACATATCGAGCCACGCGCACTGAAACTCTTCGCTCCACATATCGGTGTACATCGAATGCAGTCCGGCCATGGTATCAACACCATATTCGGTAATAATGATGGGGCGGTGAAGTTTGTCCTGCCATGCCAGCAGCTCTTTTTCCAGCACACGTTCAGCTTTCTCAAGATCGCCGCTTTGTAAATACCATCCGTAGTAGCGGTTAAGGCAAACCACATCGAAAAGATCGGTGATCGTATCGCTTTCAGCATCACAGAACATCACATTGACACAGGTAATAGGTCGGGTCGGATCGAGCTCGCGTGTCGAAATCGCCAGAGGCTCAAAGTATTCCCTGGCCCCTTCAGGACGTGTATCCGGTTCATTGGCAATACTCCACATGACAACGCTTGGATGGTTTTTATCGCGTGCGATGAGTTCCCGAATAGCCTGAAGGTGCGCCAGTTGGGTCCGATCATTAATTGCGTCATCGCCGTACAATGACGTCGGTTTTTCGCACGCATCAAAGCCAATGCCCAGAGACAGGTTAAAGCCGACTGCAGCTGTCTCATCGATTATGACAATGCCCTGTTCATCCGCCCAGTCGAGCATCTCCTCAGCATAGGGATAATGTGATGTTCGATATGAGTTCGCACCAATCCATTCCATTAGCGCATGGTCGTGGACCATCAGGACGTTATCAAATCCTTTCCCTCGTAAGTCGGCATCTTCATGACGCCCAAACCCAGTGAAATAAAAAGGTTTGTTGTTAATCAGAAACTGTTCTCCCTTCACTTCAACTGAACGGATCCCCACGCGCAGCGGGTATTCATCACGCTCTGCCGAATCAGACAAAACCACATTAAAATTATATAGATATCCTTCACCAGGCTGCCACAGGCATGGGGAAGTCAATCGTAACTGGCCCTCAGCCCCTTGCCCTGAAGCGACAAGTTGCTGTTCCGAATCACGTAATTCAACAGCAATATTTCCCTTGCCCGTAACTTGCCAACAAATGGTGGCCTCTTCACCATTGTCACTGACATGGGTCACCACAGTGATATCTTCAACGAAAGAGCGTGGAGTGGTATAGAGCATGACACTGCGATGAATGCCGGCATAGTTAAAGAAATCATGGAAATAGGATTGTTGCTTCTTACCATTATCATCACATGTCACTATTCCCGGAGGAATCGTCTGCCAGCTGAGTTCGTTATTCACACAGACTGTGACCTGGACATTTTCACCCGGTGAAACAAGATGGCTAATATCAGCCTCAAAAGGGGTATACCCACCCTGATGTTCCATCAAAAAGTTATCGTTAACCCAGACCTTTCCATAATGCGTGACCGCGTCAAACCGTAGAACAATACGTTGGTTACCCCACCCATTCGGAATAAATACCTGCCGCTGATACCAGACGTTCCCAACGTAATTGCGAATATCAGCATCGGCGAACTGATCGTTAAAGCTACCAGGTACTGCAATCGCACGACTTTGAGAAAGCGGGCGCTTCCACCATTGCTGTGCCATGCCGCAATCAGCAGTATCCAGACAGAATGACCACAGACCATCTAGTTTCTTGATTTCTCGGGTTGAAGTTTCAACAGGACGTAACATCACAACTCTCCTTTTCTTTGTGGTGATTGGTCAACCAAAAAATGTACAAGTTAACCAGTTCATAGACCGCATTGTTATCACGGATGAATCACTGCGGAGAATCCACACCACAAAGAACTGAAGAGAATGTCATAAAATTAAAATTTGCAATGTAGCTTATGCGACACCAATCACACATACATAAAACCATCAATTGACATAGATTGAAAAATACCCAACCAAACGTTCATTCTAGTTTTTCCTTGCATATGTTTCTCACTTCGGAAAGGCTACGCAACATAAATTATTGGTTGACCAAAAAAAGTTAATTTGCCGGTAGGCGTCAATCTACTCACCGGTTACACTGTTGTTTTCGAAGAAGAATCGAGCAACCTCAATGGGTAAAAAATTATCCGGAATGTCAACGCGTACCAGGATCCTGAATGCCGCAAGAGAGTGCTTTGCAGAAAATGGTTTTCATAACACGTCAATGAAAACCATCTGCAAGGCCAGCGACATGAGTCCTGGAACCTTGTATCACCACTTCGTGTCAAAAGAGGCCTTGATTCAGGCCATAATCCTTGAAGATCAGGAAAGAGCCTTAACCCGCTTTCGTCATCCACTCGAAGGCGTTGGCCTGGTAGATTATCTGGTGGACTCTATGATTGACGTCACACATGAAGATTGCGCTCAACGCGCGTTAGTTATGGAAATAATGGCGGAGGGGATGCGAAATCCTCAGGTCGCGGACATGCTCAAAAGCAAATACCAAACCATCACAGATTTCCTCGTTGCACGTTTCAACGATGCGCAGGCCAAAGGGGAGATCGGCAATAATATCAATAACAGAAAGGCGGCCAGGTTACTGTTATCTCTGACCTATGGCATCTTGTCCGATATTGAAGCAGATGAAAATTCACGGGATGCTGATTTCGCAATGACATTTCGCGATATGATCGGCGGAATGCTGCATGTAGGAAACACCGTCAACAAACAAGGTACATGAGCGCATTTGTTCTGATCTGCAATTCTCCATTCAGAAACAATATTTAGGAATGATGCCCCCTCCCCTGAACCAAGGTGTGCAGGGTGATCCCAAAACACCGGTTTGTCATTCAGGGCCATTTTCAGGACCACACTCAGTTCTGTCTGCGGTTTCCTTATGCCGTCGCCTTAGTTAGGGAAGGTGCGAATAAGCAGGTCATTTCTTCCCAAGCTGACTCGCTGATTAAAATTTCGCGGATCTGGGCCGATTT
>NZ_JAOWHW010000146.1:0-6171 GCF_030332425.1 Citrobacter sp. Cpo142 | reverse complement strand
CTTTAATCTGCTCAACAAGATAGTGATAATGCTGTTGTAATTTCAGCAGTAACTGGCTGAGATAAAGAGGCAAACTACTGTCCTCAAGAAGGGTACTCAGTCGACTAATAACGGCAGCACCTCGCGGAACGCTGATACCAAATTCCAGCAGAAAAGCATGCATCTGATTAGTTGTTTTCACCTTATCCTGAACCAGGGATTCACGGACACGATGCAGAGCTCGCATTGCCTGCTGAGATTCGGTTCTGGGCTGCACGAAACGCATAGATGGACGTGATGCTGCTTCACAGATAGCTTCAGCATCAACGAAGTCATTTTTGTTGCTTTTAACGAATGGGCGGACAAATTGCGGTGATATCAGCTTTGGAAAATGCCCTAACTCTTCCAGCTTGCGTGCCATAAAGTGAGAACCGCCACAGGCTTCCATCGCGATGGTTGTTGCCGGGCATGTCGCCAGAAATTCGATTAGCTTTGGTCGGGTGAATTTTTTACGGTAAACGGCCTTCCCACGATGATCCTGACAATGAATATGGAAAGAGTTCTTACCCAGATCGATACCAATAAGCGCAATGTTTTCCATGATGGTTCTCCGAATGAAAGCCTGTCCTCAGCATAGTACTGGGAAGGAGGGAGTGACCATCTCATTAAATATCCTACGTTAAGTCTGTTTTTTAAGCTGGCCTGACAGGCAGTTTTGAGCGAGGTCCGGACGGGCCAGTAAGGTTACTGGGAAGAAATTGCCATCTGTCCGGGAAGCATCGTAGGTGGTAGTTTTTGTTGAGTCCCATATGTGAACAACATTAAACGGGACCATTCATTATGGTACGTAATGGGAGAAACACGGCAGAATGCTGTTCATAAGAATGAACTGAACAATTGTGACTTTTTTGAAAAGACCCCAAAGAGGGGCCTTTATCATGGTCACATTGGAGATCTTAATATATTCATGATTCCATTTGGACAGTGTCAGTGATAGCCCGGGTTTCCGCCAGATTTTCTGCCAGCGTTCCGCGGCTATGGAACAATGCGCTGGTACCCAGCACGAACATTCCCGCACCCTCCGCAACACATGGCGGGATGGTGTGGTGGCCAATATTCCCGTCGACTTCAATCACCGCATCACTGCCGTGCTCTTTAAGCCAGGTATGCGCAAAGCGAACTTTTTCGTGCATCGCGTCGATGAATTTCTGCCCCGCAAAGCCAGGATTCACAGTCATGATGAGAAGCACATCAATCAGATCCACCACGTACCCCAGAGACTCCACATGCGTGGACGGGTTCAGTGCGACGCCGGCTTTCACCCCGTGACTGCGAATGGTGCTCAGCACACCGTGCAGATGGGTGACCGCTTCGGCATGCACCGTGATAATGTCCGCGCCGGCTTTAACCAGCGGCTCAATGTAGCGCTCCGGTTTATCCACCATCAGATGCACATCGATAGGACGGGTCGTCAGTGGCTTAATAGAACGGATAAAATCAATGCTCAGCGCAAAATTATCGACAAACTGGCCATCCATGATATCGATATGATAGAAATCGATACCCCCTTTCTCCAGTTCCGAGATTTGCCCACCAAGCTGCAGGAAATCGGCACACATCAGGGATGCCCCTAAAAGTCTCATTTAACCACCTCAAAATTTACAGAAGGATCACACACAAAACGCGCCGCGTTAATTTGCTGCATCCGGCGGAAATACCAGATGAACATACCCAGATAGGCTACGACCGCGATAACTGACATCACCACCATCTGCATATCGAGAGATACGCTGGCTTTGGCGATTAACATGGAAAGCATTTTTTCAAGTGGATCAGAGTCCACGGAGGAGAACAGCTGGTCATGCGAGAGCCCTTTCGGGAAGCTGTTCATGGCAATAGACGTCCGGGTCACAAACTCAGCAATCAGCGTGGCGGCCCATAAAAACAGCGGGATCAGCACCGTACCAATCAGGGTCATCCGGATCACCTTACCCTGAGTAATAATCAGCAGCGCCGGGGCCAGTACGGTCAGTAAGATCCCCCCCAGTGGCAGCACCTTATTACCGGGCAGAATGATGGCTGCCACCAGTAACACTGGCGCCAGAATATTCGCCACGGCCCACAGCTCTGCGCGGGACGCCAGAATCGGCCAGTCAATTGCCACATAAATCTGGCGACCTTTGAAGCGTTTTTCCATCATGGTGGCAATGCCGTCTGACAGCGGTTTAATCGCCGGACCAAACCAGTTACCAACCGCACTGAACAGCTCCAGGGAGACCCCGGCCGTAAAGGCCAGCGCAAACAATTCGCTCATTGGCAGTTTGCCAAGAATACCGACAAAGAATCCGAGGTAGACGCCGATGGCGAATTTAGAACCCCAGAAGCCAATTTTTTCGTTCAGCTTTTCAGCATCAAAATCGTACTTATCGATAAATGGAATAAAACGTGAAATAAGTTCATTCACCATCAGGACCGGTGGACAAATCAGTAAAGAAGGGTGTGCAGTAGTGGTAATGCTGCTCTGGTCATATTTCAGCAATTTTTTAATCTGCGGTTGCATCACATCTGAATTAACCAGCATCAGAATATAAATCACACCCACCACAAATGTGGTCAGCACCAGATTATTTTCTGAATAGTACAGCGTCAATAATCCTATTACTGAGATATTCCAGATGTTGAACAAATCGACGTTCAGCGTTTTCACCCGCTTCAGCGAAAGCAGCAGGACATTAATAATGATGCAGACTGTCGCGAAATAAAGCGTGTACATGGAACCCCAGGTGATCACGGCCAGCGGGGCCCACCCTAAGTCCGTAATAGAGAGAGAAACCCCTGTCGATTCAACGAATTTATTCAGTGCCGGTGCGAACGCCCCGGTCAGTAATGAAATCACCGCCCCCATCCCGGTCAGGGCGACCGCCATCAGTATCCCTCCTTCGAGGGCTTTAGATATTTTTACGCGAAATAATAATGAAAGCAGCGTAATGATGAAAAACATCATTGCCGGTGCACCCAACGATATAAACGATGAGAAATAAGAATTCAGTTGCGAAAGCATGTAGGCCACCCTTCCTGAATAACAGGAATAGTTAATACAGAGTTAATATTATTGGTCGTTTAATCAGACGGTAATACTTTCAATAACGGCTTTAACTTCATCCATCGCCGGGATCGCATCGTGACCACCTGCCCGAGAAACTTTAATACCGGCGACAACCTGGGCAAATCGGATCGCATCTTCGATATTACTTTCATCGTCAATCAGATAATTGGCGAGTGCGCCGGCAAAACAGTCACCTGCTCCAACAGTATCGACCGCATTAACCCGCAGCGCTGGAATAAAGACGGATTTCTCATTCTGATAAAGCAGGCAACCATCGCCACCCATTTTAATAATGACGTTTTTCACACCCATTTTGTGAATGATTTTTGCCGCTTCCAGTGCGCTTCTTTCATCATTCACGGTAACACCGGTAATATGGCGGGTTTCACTGCTGTTCGGAACAATCAAATCAGCATAAGGGAAGCATTCCGGGTTAATGCCCTGCACCGGCGCCGGGTCCAGGATCACAAACATACCTTTTGCACGCCCCATGCGCATGGCAGCAAGGACCGATTCCTGGCTGGTTTCCATCTGGATCAGCAAAATCTTTCCGCTGATCTCTTCCAGCGCTTTGCTGACATCTTCCGGACCGAAAGCAAAGTTAGCCCCGAGGTTAACCAGCAGCGTGTTATCGCCGGTCGGCTCAACCAGACCCACACAGGAACCCGTCTTTGCCCCTTCTTTTACGATCATGTACGAATCGTCAATCCGGCGTTTTTTGAGATTCTGACGCAGCTGGCGTCCGGCATCATCATCACCAATACAGCCAATAAAACAGACGTTTTTGCCATAACGGGCAGCGCTGACCGCCTGGTTATTCCCTTTCCCGCCTGCAGTCATCTGAATGGATTTACAGAATGTATTATCCCCACTCTTTGGAAACTCATGGCAGTTCACAATCACATCCATATTGATACTGCCCATGACGACGATATCGTACATAATGACTCCTTATTTCTACTCTCGTTTTAAGGTTGATTCTCTGATAACTAATTCTGGTGTAATGCTCAAATGTTTAATTTCAGTCCTGCCATTGATGAGCTCAATCATGGATTCAATTGAGAGCTGACCAATTTTATTCAGATGCTGATTAACCGAACTGAGTCGTGGCACAAACATCTCATCCATCGACGAGTTATCGTATCCAACCACCAGTAAATCATCGGGTACTTTTATTCCTGAATCCGTACAGGCACGGATGGCACCAAATGCCATGGCATCGTTCGAACAGAACACGCCATCAAATTTTTCACCTTTCCTAATAAATTCCATAAAGGCATGATGACCACCGGGTGCTGTTAAATCACTGTGGATCACCGTGATATTTGTACGACCCGTTTTTGATAAAATGACTTCCGCAAATCCAGCCATACGCTCATTGGCAATGGCGTCGTCAGGAGCCCCCGAAAGCATGACAGGATGCTGACATCCCTTTTCAAACAGGTGTTCAGTTGCAATTCTGCCCCCCGTTCGATGGTCTACCGTCACTGACGAATAATGAGGATCAGAGCCTGAACGGTCTATTGTGATGGTTTTAATGCCATTCTTTTCGAGGTTCTCCAGATCCTTCCCCGTGACCGATAGTGAGTTAATGATGGCGCCACAAACAAAATTACTGCGCATCGAGTTAAGGTAATATTCAACCTTGGTCCGGTCATCACTGCTGTTAAAGAATAGGGTGTTATATCCGTTTTTGTTGGCTTCCTTTTCTATTTCAGATAATAAATCTGAAAAGAACTGGTTGTTTAATGTCGGCAGCATAACGGCAATAAGGTTCGTCCGGCCATGGGACAGATTTTTAGCAATGGAATTCGGTACGTAGCCCATATCATCGATAATCTTCAGAATGTACTTCCGCATATCTTCGCTGATATCAATTTTGTTGTTTATTGCTCTAGATACAGTTGCTACGGATACTCCGGCTTTTTTTGCTATATCTTTAATGGTTGTCATACTTTCTCCGTAACCGGTTACGAAACAATACTACCGGTGTTGTTTTGATGTCAATTGTCTGTTCTGAGGGAAAATGGGCCGTGCCCCACCCAACCCCCTGAAATTCTGGTACAAAACATGATAATCAAAGATTATTGGTATTTCATTTTTTTGATAAGCATCACAAAAAGATCATCAAAGGTGAGAGGCTGGTCCTACCATTCTTCGTTTATGAGGCAATGGCCACTGATTACCCCAAACCGAGGCCTGCAGCATAGTGACTATCAACCTTTACGACATTTTAAGTAGACTGCCAGGAATGGTAGATTGCTATGTCCGCTTGGCACATAGCAGACCGTCCAGTTGAGAGGTTTTGAGCTGTATTTACACTCAAGATTATTGCTGCCCAGCCTTTACCCGGAGTATGGTTTGCCGAGTAGTATTAAATTCCCGCGCAATGGCGCTGATACTTATACCGGAGTTAATCTGTGCAATCACCATAAGTTGCTGTTCTTTTGTCAGTACAGAAGGACGTCCAAATCGTTTTCCAGCCGCTTTTGCTCGCGCGATACCAGAGTGCGTACGTTCAAGCAGCAAATCTCTTTCAAATTCTGCCACCGCTGAGATCACCTGCATGGTCATTTTTCCTGCAGGGCTGGTCAGATCCACCCCGCCCAAGGCCAGGCAATGAACGCGGATATCTGAAGTAGCCAGTTGTTCCACCGTTTTTCTGATATCCATCGCATTGCGCCCCAGCCGGTCGAGTTTAGTAACAATCAACACATCGCCATTTTCCATGCGGTCAAGGGAAGGTGCGAATAAGCAGGTCATGTCTTCCCAAGCTGACTCGTTGATTAAAATTTCGCGGATCTGGGCCGATTTTTTTCCCGCAAACACATCGAATCAGCCTATTTAGGCTATTTTTTCCACCATTTCTGGCGTTATTTCCGGTTTTTACTGAGATCTCTCCCACTGACGTATCATTTGGTCCACCCGAAACAGGTTGGCCAGGGTGAATAACATCGCCAGTTGGTTATCGTTTTTCAGCAGCCCCTTGTATCTGGCTTTCACGAAGCCGAACTGCCGCTTGATGATGCGAAACGGGTGCTCCACCCTGGCACGGATGCTGGCTTTCATGTATTCGATGTTGATGG
>NZ_JAOWHW010000145.1:0-32064 GCF_030332425.1 Citrobacter sp. Cpo142 | reverse complement strand
GCATTCGACCAGATCGATAACGCGCCGGAAGAAAAAGCTCGTGGTATCACCATCAACACTTCTCACGTTGAATATGACACCCCGACTCGCCACTACGCACACGTAGACTGCCCGGGCCACGCCGACTATGTTAAAAACATGATCACCGGTGCTGCGCAGATGGACGGCGCGATCCTGGTTGTTGCTGCGACTGACGGCCCGATGCCGCAGACTCGTGAGCACATCCTGCTGGGTCGTCAGGTAGGTGTTCCGTACATCATCGTGTTCCTGAATAAATGCGACATGGTTGATGACGAAGAGCTGCTGGAACTGGTAGAAATGGAAGTTCGTGAACTTCTGTCTCAGTACGATTTCCCGGGCGACGACACTCCGATCGTTCGTGGTTCTGCTCTGAAAGCGCTGGAAGGCGAAGCAGAGTGGGAAGCGAAAATCATCGAACTGGCTGGCTTCCTGGATTCTTACATCCCAGAACCAGAGCGTGCGATTGACAAGCCGTTCCTGCTGCCTATCGAAGACGTATTCTCCATCTCCGGTCGTGGTACCGTTGTTACCGGTCGTGTAGAGCGCGGTATCATCAAAGTTGGTGAAGAAGTTGAAATCGTTGGTATCAAAGAGACTGCTAAGTCTACCTGTACTGGCGTTGAAATGTTCCGCAAACTGCTGGACGAAGGCCGTGCTGGTGAGAACGTTGGTGTTCTGCTGCGTGGTATCAAACGTGAAGAAATCGAACGTGGTCAGGTACTGGCTAAGCCGGGCTCTATCAAGCCGCACACCAAGTTCGAATCTGAAGTGTACATTCTGTCCAAAGACGAAGGCGGCCGTCATACTCCGTTCTTCAAAGGCTACCGTCCGCAGTTCTACTTCCGTACTACTGACGTGACTGGTACCATCGAACTGCCAGAAGGCGTAGAGATGGTAATGCCGGGCGACAACATCAAAATGGTTGTTACCCTGATCCACCCGATCGCGATGGACGACGGTCTGCGTTTCGCAATCCGTGAAGGCGGCCGTACTGTTGGTGCGGGCGTTGTTGCTAAAGTAATGAGCTAATTATTGATTAATTAGCTTTGAGCTTAAAAAGGGCGCTTCGGCGCCCTTTTTGTTATCTGCAATTTAGTCGTTGTCATATTTATTCGCATTTTTTATTCATTCTCCCGCCGCGTAAATCGCGTTGTGCTATTGTAATCATAACTATTCTCATTTACACTTTGCGCAGAAATTGAACGGGAGCGATCATGTACGTTTGTTTGTGTAATGCGATAAGTGATAAAAAAATACGTCAGGCTGTTCGCCAGTTTCATCCTCAGTCCTTTCAGCAATTACGTAAATTTATTCCTGTTGGAAATCAATGCGGTAAGTGCATTCGTGCTGCCCGCGAAGTCATGCAGGATGAATTAACGCAAATGCCAGAATTTAAAGAGATCGCCTAAGTCACACTCTTTTTTTTGACATCCCTGTAGCCCCATCTACGCTCTAAGAGTGGAAGCGGAGGGACTATAAAATGAAAGGTGATGTTAAGATCATAAATTATCTCAATAAACTATTGGGAAATGAGCTTGTCGCGATCAACCAGTATTTTCTCCATGCTCGTATGTTTAAAAACTGGGGACTGACTCGCCTCAATGATGTTGAGTACCATGAATCTATCGATGAGATGAAACACGCTGATAAATATATCGAGCGTATTTTATTCTTAGAAGGGATCCCGAACTTGCAGGATCTTGGCAAGTTGGGTATTGGCGAAGACGTTGAAGAGATGCTGCAATCCGATCTTCGACTCGAACTCGATGGCGCTAAAGACTTACGTGAAGCCATTGCCTATGCCGATAGCGTTCATGATTATGTCAGCCGGGATATGATGATTGAGATCCTGACTGAAGAAGAAGGGCATATTGACTGGCTCGAAACCGAGCTGGACCTGATTGCAAAACTTGGCTTACAAAATTATCTGCAATCGCAAATTAAAGTCAGTGACTAACCGCCCTGTATCATACTTAGCAGGCCAATAACAAAACCCGCAGCCGCCAGATATGGCCCAAATGGCAGCGGGTTTTTTAGTACCTGTTTCCCGTAACGGACGCAGGAAATCCCGGTGAGGCAACATGCCATACCCGCGGCAAGTAAAACCAAAAGTGGTAATGATTCCCAGCGATGCCATGCGCCTAGCGCGGCAAGAAATTTGACATCACCAAAGCCTAACCCTTCCTGTCGGCATATCAAACGATACCCCCAGTAGAACAAAGCAAATACCCCATAACCCGCTACAGCACCCCAAAGCGCGTCGGATAACTGTGCAGGTCTGCAGCATTGATGATAAATAAGACCGCCCCACAAAAGAGGGCAGGTAAATTTGTCGGGCAGTAACCCGGTACGTAGGTCATGGACTAAGAGCAACCCTGATAGCGAAACATAAATCAACAGAAAGGGGAGGTCGATGTACATGGGCAAGCCTTATCTGGTAAAGAGTTTACCTTCAGGTAAACCCGGCGGCCCTACAAGCTCGGAATGTGGGTTATGGATGCTCTCTTCCACGGAAAACGCGTTGCACCACAGGACATACAATCAGAGTGGAAGGAGCGCCGCATTTGTGAACGAGTGATTAATTTCTACGCGGCACTTGCTTAAGACTGAGATTTACGTATAATGCGCGGGCTTGTCTAATATTGACAGCGGTTCGATATGAGCCACCGGTACTGCGAAAGCAATACCAGACAATGTTCCCAATCGGGGAACTCTGTAAGAACGGTTACACTCTCCCATCAATCGTAATGGGTTTGAGGAGTAACTATTTCGTCTATAAAATAATTGGAGCTCTGGTCTCATGCAGAACCAAAGAATCCGTATCCGTTTGAAAGCGTTTGATCATCGTCTGATCGATCAATCAACCGCGGAAATCGTCGAGACTGCCAAGCGCACTGGTGCGCAGGTTCGTGGTCCGATCCCGCTGCCGACCCGCAAAGAGCGTTTCACCGTTCTGATCTCCCCGCACGTCAACAAAGACGCGCGTGATCAGTACGAGATCCGTACTCACAAGCGTCTGGTTGACATCGTTGAGCCAACTGAAAAAACCGTTGATGCTCTGATGCGTCTGGACCTGGCTGCCGGTGTAGACGTGCAGATCAGCCTGGGTTAATCAGGTCATCGAGCGATTGAGAGGTTGATACAATGATTGGTTTAGTCGGTAAAAAAGTGGGTATGACCCGCATCTTCACTGAAGATGGCGTATCTATCCCAGTAACCGTTATCGAAGTTGAAGCAAACCGCGTTACTCAGGTTAAAGATCTGGCTAACGATGGCTATCGCGCTGTTCAGGTTACCACCGGTGCTAAAAAAGCTAACCGCGTAACTAAGCCGGAAGCTGGCCACTTTGCTAAAGCTGGCGTAGAAGCTGGCCGCGGCCTGTGGGAGTTCCGTCTGGCAGATGGTGAAGAATACACCGTTGGTCAGAACATTAGCGTTGAACTGTTTGCTGACGTTAAAAAAGTTGACGTAACCGGTACCTCTAAAGGTAAAGGTTTCGCTGGTACCGTTAAGCGCTGGAACTTCCGTACCCAGGACGCTACTCACGGTAACTCCTTGTCTCACCGCGTTCCGGGTTCTATCGGTCAGAACCAGACTCCGGGCAAAGTGTTCAAAGGCAAGAAAATGGCAGGTCAGCTGGGCAACGAACGTGTAACCGTTCAGAGCCTGGACGTAGTACGTGTTGACGCTGAGCGCAACCTGCTGCTGGTTAAAGGTGGTGTTCCGGGTGCGACCGGTTGCGACCTGATCGTTAAACCAGCTGTGAAGGCGTAAGGGGATAGCAATGGAATTAGTATTGAAAGACGCGCAGAGCGCGCTGACTGTTTCCGAAACTACCTTCGGTCGTGATTTCAACGAAGCGCTGGTTCACCAGGTTGTTGTTGCTTATGCAGCTGGTGCTCGTCAGGGTACTCGTGCTCAGAAGACTCGTGCTGAAGTAACTGGTTCAGGCAAAAAGCCGTGGCGCCAGAAAGGTACCGGCCGTGCGCGTTCAGGTTCTATCAAGAGCCCGATCTGGCGTTCAGGTGGCGTGACCTTCGCTGCTCGTCCACAGGACCACAGTCAAAAAGTTAACAAAAAGATGTACCGCGGCGCGCTGAAAAGCATTCTGTCCGAACTGGTACGTCAGGATCGTCTGATCGTTGTCGAATCATTCTCTGTAGAAGCGCCTAAAACTAAGCTGCTGGCACAGAAACTGAAAGACATGGCTCTGGAAGATGTGCTGATCATCACCGGTGAGCTGGACGAAAACCTGTTCCTGGCTGCGCGCAACCTGCACAAGGTTGACGTACGCGATGCAACTGGTATCGACCCGGTTAGCCTGATCGCCTTCGACAAAGTCGTAATGACTGCTGATGCTGTTAAGCAAGTTGAGGAGATGCTGGCATGATTCGTGAAGAACGTCTGCTGAAAGTGCTGCGCGCACCGCACGTTTCTGAAAAAGCGTCTACTGCGATGGAAAAAACTAACACCATCGTTCTCAAAGTTGCTAAAGACGCGACCAAAGCAGAAATCAAAGCTGCTGTGCAGAAACTGTTTGAAGTCGAAGTCGAAGTCGTTAACACCCTGGTAGTTAAAGGGAAAGTTAAACGTCACGGACAGCGTATCGGTCGTCGTAGCGACTGGAAAAAAGCTTACGTCACCCTGAAGGAAGGCCAGAATCTGGACTTCGTCGGCGGCGCTGAGTAAGTCGGAGGAGTAATACAATGGCAGTTGTTAAATGTAAACCGACATCTCCGGGTCGTCGCCACGTTGTTAAAGTGGTCAACCCAGAGCTGCACAAGGGCAAACCTTTTGCTCCGCTGGTTGAAAAAAACAGCAAATCCGGTGGTCGTAACAACAATGGCCGCATCACCACTCGTCACATCGGTGGTGGTCACAAGCAGGCTTATCGTATTGTTGACTTCAAACGCAACAAAGACGGTATCCCGGCAGTTGTTGAACGTCTTGAGTACGATCCGAACCGCTCCGCGAACATCGCGCTGGTTCTGTACAAAGACGGTGAACGCCGTTACATCCTGGCCCCTAAAGGCCTGAAAGCTGGCGACCAGATTCAGTCTGGCGTTGATGCTGCAATCAAAGCAGGTAACACCCTGCCGATGCGCAATATCCCGGTTGGTTCTACCGTTCATAACGTAGAAATGAAACCAGGTAAAGGCGGTCAGCTGGCACGTTCCGCTGGTACTTACGTTCAGATCGTTGCTCGTGATGGTGCTTATGTCACCCTGCGTCTGCGTTCTGGTGAAATGCGTAAAGTCGAAGCAGACTGCCGTGCAACTCTGGGCGAAGTTGGCAATGCTGAGCATATGCTGCGCGTTCTGGGTAAAGCAGGTGCTGCACGCTGGCGTGGTGTTCGTCCTACCGTTCGCGGTACTGCGATGAACCCAGTCGACCACCCACATGGTGGTGGTGAAGGTCGTAACTTTGGTAAGCACCCGGTAACTCCGTGGGGCGTTCAGACCAAAGGTAAGAAGACCCGCAGCAACAAGCGTACTGATAAATTCATCGTACGTCGCCGTAGCAAATAATTTTAGAGGATAAGCCATGCCACGTTCTCTCAAGAAAGGTCCTTTTATTGACCTGCACTTGCTGAAGAAGGTAGAGAAAGCGGTGGAAAGCGGAGACAAGAAGCCCCTGCGCACTTGGTCCCGTCGTTCAACGATCTTTCCTAACATGATCGGTTTGACCATCGCTGTCCATAATGGTCGTCAGCACGTTCCGGTATTTGTTTCCGACGAAATGGTCGGTCACAAACTGGGTGAATTCGCACCGACTCGTACTTATCGCGGCCACGCTGCTGATAAAAAAGCGAAGAAGAAATAAGGTAGGAGGAAGAGATGGAAACTTTAGCTCAACATCGCCATGCTCGTTCTTCTGCTCAGAAGGTTCGCCTTGTTGCAGACCTGATTCGCGGTAAGAAAGTGTCGCAGGCTCTGGATATTCTGACCTACACCAATAAGAAAGCGGCTGTACTGGTTAAGAAAGTCCTGGAATCTGCCATTGCTAACGCTGAACACAACGATGGCGCTGACATTGACGATCTGAAAGTTACGAAAATTTTCGTAGACGAAGGCCCGAGCATGAAGCGCATTATGCCGCGTGCAAAAGGTCGTGCAGATCGCATCCTGAAGCGCACCAGCCACATTACTGTGGTTGTGTCCGATCGCTGAGACTCTGGAGACTAGCAATGGGTCAGAAAGTACATCCTAATGGTATTCGCCTGGGTATTGTAAAACCATGGAACTCAACCTGGTTTGCGAACACCAAAGAATTCGCTGACAACCTGGACAGCGATTTTAAAGTACGTCAGTACCTGACTAAGGAACTGGCTAAAGCGTCTGTATCTCGTATCGTTATCGAGCGTCCGGCTAAGAGCATCCGTGTGACCATTCACACCGCTCGCCCGGGTATCGTTATCGGTAAGAAAGGCGAAGACGTAGAAAAACTGCGCAAAGTCGTAGCGGATATTGCTGGCGTTCCTGCTCAGATCAATATCGCCGAAGTGCGTAAGCCTGAACTGGACGCAAAATTGGTTGCTGACAGCATCACTTCTCAGCTGGAACGTCGTGTTATGTTCCGTCGTGCTATGAAGCGTGCTGTACAGAACGCAATGCGTCTGGGCGCTAAAGGTATCAAAGTTGAAGTTAGCGGCCGTCTGGGCGGCGCGGAAATCGCACGTACCGAATGGTACCGCGAAGGTCGCGTACCTCTGCACACTCTGCGTGCTGACATCGACTACAACACCTCTGAAGCGCACACCACTTACGGTGTAATCGGCGTTAAAGTGTGGATCTTCAAAGGCGAGATCCTGGGTGGTATGGCTGCTGTTGAACAACCGGAAAAACCGGCTGCGCAACCTAAAAAGCAGCAGCGTAAAGGCCGTAAATAAGGAGCGTCGCTGATGTTACAACCAAAGCGTACAAAATTCCGTAAAATGCACAAAGGCCGTAACCGCGGTCTGGCTGCTGGCGCGGATGTTAGCTTCGGCAGCTTCGGTCTGAAAGCTGTTGGCCGTGGTCGTCTGACTGCCCGTCAGATCGAAGCAGCACGTCGTGCTATGACCCGTGCAGTTAAGCGTCAAGGTAAGATCTGGATCCGTGTATTCCCGGACAAACCGATCACTGAAAAGCCGCTGGCAGTGCGTATGGGTAAAGGTAAAGGTAACGTGGAGTATTGGGTTGCCTTGATTCAGCCGGGTAAAGTCCTGTATGAAATGGACGGCGTACCGGAAGAGCTGGCCCGTGAAGCATTCAAGCTGGCAGCAGCGAAACTGCCGATTAAAACCACCTTTGTAACTAAGACGGTGATGTAATGAAAGCAAAAGAGCTGCGTGAGAAGAGTGTTGAAGAGCTGAACACCGAGCTGCTGAATCTGCTGCGTGAGCAGTTCAACCTGCGTATGCAGGCTGCAAGTGGCCAGCTGCAACAGTCTCACCTGTTGAAGCAAGTGCGTCGTGACGTCGCACGCGTTAAGACTTTACTGACTGAGAAGGCGGGTGCGTAATGACCGATAAAATCCGTACTCTGCAAGGTCGCGTTGTTAGCGATAAAATGGAGAAATCCATCGTTGTTGCTATCGAACGTTTTGTGAAACACCCGATCTACGGTAAATTCATTAAGCGTACGACCAAACTGCACGTACATGACGAGAACAACGAATGCGGTACTGGTGACGTGGTTGAAATCCGCGAATGCCGTCCGCTGTCCAAGACTAAGTCCTGGACGCTGGTTCGCGTTGTAGAGAAAGCCGTTCTGTAATACAGTAGGCATTCTCAACGAATAAACGGCTCAGCGATGAGCCGTTTATTTTTTCTACCCATATCGTTGAAGCGGTGTTATAATGCCGCGCCCCCGATATGGGGCTTTTTTAACGACCTGATTTTCGGGTCTCAGTAGTAGTTGACATTAGCGGAGCACTAAAATGATCCAAGAACAGACTATGCTGAACGTCGCCGACAACTCCGGTGCACGTCGCGTAATGTGTATCAAGGTTCTGGGTGGCTCGCACCGTCGCTACGCAGGCGTCGGCGATATCATCAAGATCACCATCAAGGAAGCAATTCCGCGTGGTAAGGTCAAAAAAGGTGATGTGCTGAAGGCGGTAGTGGTGCGCACCAAGAAGGGTGTTCGTCGCCCGGACGGTTCTGTCATTCGCTTCGATGGTAATGCATGCGTTATTTTAAACAATAACAGCGAGCAACCTATCGGTACGCGTATTTTTGGGCCGGTAACTCGTGAACTTCGTAACGAGAAGTTCATGAAAATTATCTCTCTGGCACCAGAAGTACTCTAAGGAGCGAATCATGGCAGCGAAGATCCGTCGTGATGACGAAGTTATCGTGTTAACCGGTAAAGATAAAGGTAAACGCGGTAAAGTTAAGAATGTCCTGTCTTCCGGCAAGGTCATTGTTGAAGGTATCAACCTGGTTAAGAAACATCAGAAGCCGGTTCCGGCCCTGAACCAACCAGGCGGCATCGTAGAGAAAGAAGCAGCTATTCAGATCTCTAACCTTGCTATCTTCAACGCGGCAACCGGCAAGGCTGACCGTGTAGGCTTTAGATTCGAAGACGGCAAAAAAGTCCGTTTCTTCAAATCTAACAGCGAAACTATCAAGTAATTTGGAGTAGTACGATGGCGAAACTGCATGATTACTACAAAGACGAAGTAGTCGCTAAACTCATGACTGAGTTTAACTACAATTCTGTCATGCAAGTCCCTCGGGTCGAGAAGATCACCCTGAACATGGGTGTTGGTGAAGCGATCGCTGACAAGAAACTGCTGGATAACGCAGCAGCTGACCTGACAGCAATCTCCGGTCAAAAACCGCTGATCACCAAAGCACGCAAATCAGTTGCAGGCTTCAAAATCCGTCAGGGCTATCCGATCGGCTGTAAAGTAACTCTGCGTGGCGAACGCATGTGGGAGTTCTTTGAGCGCCTGATCACTATTGCTGTTCCACGTATCCGTGACTTCCGTGGCTTGTCCGCTAAGTCTTTCGACGGTCGTGGTAACTACAGCATGGGTGTCCGTGAGCAGATCATCTTCCCAGAAATCGACTACGATAAAGTCGACCGCGTGCGTGGTTTGGATATTACCATTACCACTACTGCGAAATCTGATGAAGAAGGCCGTGCTCTGCTGGCTGCCTTTGACTTCCCGTTCCGCAAGTAAGGTAGGGTTACTGAATGGCTAAGCAATCAATGAAAGCACGCGAAGTAAAGCGCGTAGCTTTAGCTGATAAGTACTTCGCAAAACGCGCTGAACTGAAAGCTATTATCTCTGATGTGAACGCGACCGACGAAGATCGTTGGAACGCAGTTCTCAAGCTGCAGTCTCTGCCGCGTGATTCCAGCCCGTCCCGTCAGCGTAACCGCTGCCGTCAAACAGGTCGTCCGCATGGCTATGTGGGCAAGTTCGGGTTGAGCCGTATCAAACTGCGTGAAGCCGCCATGCGCGGTGAAGTACCAGGCTTGAAAAAGGCTAGCTGGTAATTACCAATTGAATCACGGGAGTAAAGACAGATGAGCATGCAAGATCCGATCGCGGATATGCTGACCCGTATCCGTAACGGTCAGGCCGCGAATAAAGCTGCGGTCACCATGCCTTCCTCCAAGCTGAAAGTGGCAATTGCCAACGTGCTGAAGGAAGAAGGTTTTATTGAAGATTTTAAAGTTGAAGGCGACACCAAGCCGGAACTGGAACTTACTCTCAAGTATTTCCAGGGTAAAGCTGTTGTAGAAAGCATTCAGCGTGTCAGTCGCCCAGGTCTGCGCATTTATAAGCGTAAAGACGAGCTGCCGAAAGTTATGGCTGGCATGGGTATCGCAGTTGTTTCTACCTCTAAAGGTGTTATGACTGATCGTGCAGCGCGCCAGGCTGGTCTTGGTGGCGAAATTATCTGCTACGTAGCCTAATCGGAGGAAAAAATGTCTCGTGTTGCTAAAGCACCGGTCGTTATTCCTGCCGGCGTTGATGTAAAAATCAACGGTCAGGTTATTACGATCAAAGGTAAAAACGGCGAGCTGACTCGTACTCTCAACGATGCTGTTGCAGTAAATCATGCAGATAATGCACTGACCTTCGGTCCGCGTGATGGTTACGCAGATGGATGGGCTCAGGCTGGTACCGCGCGTGCCCTGCTGAATGCAATGGTTGTCGGTGTTACCGAAGGCTTCACTAAGAAGCTTCAGCTGGTTGGTGTAGGTTATCGTGCAGCGGTTAAAGGGAATGTAGTAAACCTGGCTTTAGGTTTCTCTCACCCAGTTGACCATCAGCTGCCTGCGGGAATCACTGCAGAATGTCCGTCTCAGACTGAAATCGTGCTGAAAGGCGCTGATAAACAGCTGATCGGTCAGGTTGCAGCAGATCTGCGCGCCTACCGTCGTCCTGAGCCTTACAAAGGCAAGGGTGTTCGTTACGCCGACGAAGTCGTGCGTACCAAAGAGGCTAAGAAGAAGTAAGGTAACACTATGGATAAGAAATCTGCTCGTATCCGTCGTGCGACCCGCGCACGCCGCAAGCTCCAGGAGCTGGGTGCAACTCGCCTGGTGGTACATCGTACCCCGCGTCATATTTACGCACAGGTAATTGCACCGAACGGTTCTGAAGTTCTGGTAGCTGCTTCTACTGTAGAAAAAGCTATCGCTGAACAATTGAAGTACACCGGTAACAAAGACGCTGCTGCAGCTGTAGGTAAAGCTGTTGCTGAACGCGCTCTGGAAAAAGGCATCAAAGATGTTTCTTTTGACCGTTCCGGGTTCCAATATCATGGTCGTGTCCAGGCACTGGCAGATGCTGCCCGTGAAGCTGGCCTTCAGTTCTAAGGTAGAGGTGTAAGATGGCTCACATCGAAAAACAAGCTGGCGAACTGCAGGAAAAGCTGATCGCGGTTAACCGCGTATCTAAAACCGTTAAAGGTGGTCGTATTTTCTCCTTCACAGCTCTGACTGTAGTTGGTGATGGTAACGGTCGCGTTGGTTTTGGTTACGGTAAAGCGCGTGAAGTTCCAGCAGCGATCCAGAAAGCGATGGAAAAAGCCCGTCGCAATATGATTAACGTCGCGCTGAACCACGGCACCCTGCAGCACCCGGTTAAGGGTACTCACACGGGTTCTCGTGTATTCATGCAGCCGGCTTCCGAAGGTACCGGTATCATCGCCGGTGGTGCAATGCGCGCCGTTCTGGAAGTCGCTGGAGTTCGTAACGTTCTGGCTAAAGCGTATGGTTCCACTAACCCGATTAACGTGGTTCGTGCAACTATCGATGGCCTGGAAAATATGAAATCTCCGGAAATGGTCGCTGCCAAGCGTGGTAAATCCGTTGAAGAAATTCTGGGGAAATAAACCATGGCAAAGACTATTAAAATTACTCAAACCCGCAGTGCAATCGGTCGTCTGCCGAAACACAAGGCAACGCTGCTTGGCCTGGGTCTGCGTCGTATTGGTCACACCGTAGAGCGCGAGGATACTCCTGCTGTTCGTGGTATGGTCAACGCGGTTTCCTTCATGGTTAAAGTTGAGGAGTAAGAGATGCGTTTAAATACTCTGTCTCCGGCCGAAGGCTCTAAAAAAGCGGCTCGCCGCCTGGGTCGTGGTATCGGTTCTGGCCTCGGTAAAACCGGTGGTCGTGGTCACAAAGGTCAGAAGTCTCGTTCTGGCGGTGGCGTACGTCGCGGTTTCGAGGGTGGTCAGATGCCTCTGTACCGTCGTCTGCCGAAATTCGGCTTCACTTCACGTAAAGCAGCGATTACAGCCGAAGTTCGTCTGTCTGACCTGGCTAAAGTTGAAGGCGGTGTTGTAGACCTGAACACGCTGAAAGCAGCTAACATTATCGGTATCCAGATCGAGTTCGCGAAAGTGATCCTGGCTGGTGAAGTCACTACTCCGGTAACTGTTCGTGGCCTGCGTGTTACTAAAGGCGCTCGTGCTGCTATCGAAGCTGCTGGCGGTAAAATCGAGGAATAAGTAGCAGATGGCTAAACAACCGGGATTAGATTTTCAAAGTGCCAAAGGTGGCTTAGGCGAGCTGAAACGCAGACTGCTGTTTGTAATCGGCGCGCTGATTGTGTTCCGTATTGGCTCTTTCATTCCGATCCCTGGTATTGATGCCGCTGTACTTGCCAAACTGCTTGAGCAACAGCGAGGCACCATCATTGAAATGTTTAACATGTTCTCTGGTGGTGCTCTCAGCCGTGCTTCTATCTTTGCTCTGGGGATCATGCCGTATATTTCGGCGTCGATCATTATCCAGCTGCTGACGGTGGTTCATCCAACGCTGGCAGAAATTAAGAAAGAAGGGGAGTCTGGTCGTCGTAAGATCAGCCAGTACACCCGCTACGGTACTCTGGTGCTGGCAATATTCCAGTCGATCGGTATTGCTACCGGTCTGCCGAATATGCCTGGTATGCAGGGCCTGGTGATGAACCCAGGCTTTGCATTCTATTTCACCGCTGTTGTAAGTCTGGTTACAGGGACGATGTTCCTGATGTGGTTGGGCGAACAGATTACTGAACGTGGTATCGGCAACGGTATCTCAATCATTATCTTCGCCGGTATTGTCGCGGGACTCCCGCCAGCCATTGCCCATACTATCGAGCAAGCGCGTCAAGGCGACCTGCACTTCCTCGTGTTGCTGTTGGTTGCAGTATTAGTATTCGCAGTGACGTTCTTTGTTGTATTTGTTGAGCGTGGTCAACGCCGTATTGTGGTAAACTACGCGAAACGTCAGCAAGGTCGTCGTGTCTATGCTGCACAGAGCACACATTTACCGCTGAAAGTGAATATGGCGGGGGTAATCCCGGCAATCTTCGCTTCCAGTATTATTCTGTTCCCGGCGACCATCGCGTCATGGTTCGGGGGCGGGACTGGTTGGAACTGGCTGACAACAATTTCGCTGTATTTGCAGCCTGGGCAACCGCTTTATGTGTTACTCTATGCGTCTGCAATCATATTCTTCTGTTTCTTCTACACGGCGTTGGTTTTCAACCCGCGTGAAACAGCAGATAACCTGAAGAAGTCCGGTGCATTTGTACCAGGAATTCGTCCGGGAGAGCAAACGGCGAAGTATATCGATAAAGTAATGACCCGCCTGACTTTGGTTGGTGCGCTCTACATTACCTTTATCTGCCTGATCCCGGAGTTCATGCGTGATGCAATGAAAGTACCGTTCTACTTCGGTGGGACCTCACTGCTTATCGTTGTTGTCGTGATTATGGACTTTATGGCTCAAGTGCAAACTCTGATGATGTCAAGTCAGTACGAGTCTGCATTGAAGAAGGCGAATCTGAAAGGCTACGGCCGTTAACAGTCGCCCGAGAAGTTACGGAGAGTAAAAATGAAAGTTCGTGCTTCCGTCAAGAAATTATGCCGTAACTGCAAAATCGTTAAGCGTGATGGTGTCATCCGTGTGATTTGCAGTGCCGAGCCGAAGCATAAACAGCGCCAAGGCTGATTTATTCGCATATTTTTCTTGCAAAGTTGGGTTGAGCTGGCTAGATTAGCCAGCCAATCTTTTGTATGTCTGTGCGTTTCCATTTGAGTATCCTGAAAACGGGCTTTTCAGCATGGTGCGTACATATTAAATAGTAGGAGTGCATAGTGGCCCGTATAGCAGGCATTAACATTCCTGATCAGAAACATGCTGTGATCGCATTAACTTCGATCTACGGCGTCGGCAAGACCCGTTCTAAAGCCATTCTGGCTGCCGCGGGTATCGCTGAAGATGTTAAGATCAGTGAGCTGTCTGAAGAACAAATCGACACGCTGCGTGACGAAGTTGCCAAATTTGTCGTTGAAGGTGATCTGCGCCGTGAAGTTAGCATGAGCATCAAGCGCCTTATGGATCTTGGTTGCTATCGCGGTTTGCGTCATCGTCGTGGTCTCCCGGTTCGCGGTCAGCGTACCAAGACCAACGCACGTACCCGTAAGGGTCCGCGCAAACCGATCAAGAAATAATCGGGGTGATTGAATAATGGCAAAGGCACCAATTCGTGCACGTAAACGTGTAAGAAAACAAGTCTCTGACGGCGTGGCTCATATCCATGCTTCTTTTAACAACACCATCGTTACCATTACTGATCGTCAGGGTAACGCACTGGGTTGGGCAACAGCCGGTGGTTCCGGTTTCCGTGGTTCTCGCAAATCCACTCCGTTTGCAGCTCAGGTTGCAGCAGAGCGTTGCGCTGAAGCCGTAAAAGAATACGGTATCAAGAATCTGGAAGTTATGGTCAAAGGACCGGGTCCAGGTCGCGAATCTACTGTTCGTGCTCTGAACGCCGCTGGTTTCCGCATCACTAATATTACTGATGTGACTCCGATCCCTCATAACGGTTGTCGTCCGCCGAAAAAACGTCGCGTATAACGCTGTCGTTTCTAGGATTGTTGGAGAAAGAAAATGGCAAGATATTTGGGTCCTAAGCTCAAGCTGAGCCGTCGTGAGGGCACTGACTTATTCCTTAAGTCTGGCGTTCGCGCGATCGATACCAAGTGTAAAATTGAACAAGCTCCTGGCCAGCACGGTGCGCGTAAACCGCGTCTGTCTGACTATGGTGTGCAGTTGCGTGAAAAGCAAAAAGTTCGCCGTATCTACGGTGTGCTGGAGCGTCAGTTCCGTAACTACTACAAAGAAGCAGCACGTCTGAAAGGCAACACCGGTGAAAACCTGTTGGGTCTGCTGGAAGGTCGTCTGGACAACGTTGTATACCGTATGGGCTTCGGTGCCACTCGTGCAGAAGCACGTCAGCTGGTCAGCCATAAAGCAATTATGGTAAACGGTCGTGTTGTTAACATCGCTTCTTATCAGGTTAGTCCGAATGACGTTGTTAGCATTCGTGAGAAAGCGAAGAAGCAGTCTCGCGTGAAAGCCGCTCTGGAGCTGGCTGAGCAGCGTGAAAAGCCAACCTGGCTGGAAGTTGATGCTGGCAAGATGGAAGGTACGTTCAAGCGTAAGCCGGAGCGTTCTGATCTGTCTGCGGACATTAACGAACACCTGATCGTCGAGCTTTACTCCAAGTAAAGCTTAGTACCAAAGAGAGGACACAATGCAGGGTTCTGTGACAGAGTTTCTAAAACCGCGCCTGGTAGATATCGAGCAAGTGAGTTCGACGCACGCCAAGGTGACCCTTGAGCCTTTAGAGCGTGGCTTTGGCCATACTTTGGGTAACGCACTGCGCCGTATTCTGCTCTCATCGATGCCGGGTTGCGCGGTGACCGAGGTTGAGATTGATGGTGTACTACATGAGTACAGCACCAAAGAAGGCGTTCAGGAAGATATCCTGGAAATCCTGCTCAACCTGAAAGGGCTGGCGGTGAGAGTTCAGGGTAAAGATGACGTTATTCTTACCTTGAATAAATCTGGCATTGGCCCTGTGACTGCAGCCGACATTACCCATGATGGTGATGTCGAAATCGTCAAGCCACAGCACGTGATCTGCCACCTGACCGATGAGAATGCATCTATTAGCATGCGTATCAAAGTTCAGCGCGGTCGTGGTTATGTGCCGGCTTCTACCCGAATTCATTCGGAAGAAGATGAGCGCCCAATCGGCCGTCTGCTGGTCGACGCATGCTACAGCCCTGTAGAGCGTATTGCCTACAATGTTGAAGCAGCGCGTGTAGAACAGCGTACCGACCTGGACAAGCTGGTCATCGAAATGGAAACCAACGGCACAATCGATCCTGAAGAGGCGATTCGTCGTGCGGCAACCATTCTGGCTGAACAACTGGAAGCTTTCGTTGATTTACGTGATGTACGTCAGCCGGAAGTTAAAGAAGAGAAACCAGAATTCGATCCGATCCTGCTGCGCCCTGTTGACGATCTGGAATTGACTGTCCGCTCTGCTAACTGCCTCAAAGCAGAAGCTATCCACTATATCGGTGATCTGGTACAGCGTACTGAGGTTGAGCTTCTTAAGACGCCTAACCTTGGTAAAAAATCTCTTACCGAGATTAAAGACGTGCTGGCTTCCCGTGGACTGTCTCTGGGCATGCGCCTGGAAAACTGGCCACCGGCAAGCATCGCTGACGAGTAACCGGATCACAGGTTAAGGTTTTACTGAGAAGGATAAGGTCATGCGCCATCGTAAGAGTGGTCGTCAACTGAACCGCAACAGCAGCCATCGCCAGGCTATGTTCCGCAATATGGCAGGTTCACTGGTTCGTCATGAAATCATCAAGACGACTCTGCCGAAAGCGAAAGAGCTGCGTCGCGTAGTTGAGCCGCTGATTACTCTTGCCAAGACTGATAGCGTAGCTAATCGTCGTCTGGCATTCGCCCGTACTCGTGATAACGAGATCGTGGCAAAACTGTTTAACGAACTGGGCCCGCGTTTTGCGAGCCGCGCCGGTGGTTACACTCGCATTCTGAAGTGTGGTTTCCGTGCAGGCGACAACGCGCCGATGGCATACATCGAGCTGGTTGATCGTTCAGAGAAAACAGAAGCTGCTGCAGAGTAATCTGTAGTAACGTAAAAAAACCCGCCTCGGCGGGTTTTTTTATATCCGTCATATCCCCACTTATCTACAATATCTGTACTATTTTTGTTCATCCCCTGGAGTGTTGTATGTGGTTACTTGACCAGTGGGCAGAGCGCCATATTATTGATGCACAGTCTAAAGGCGAGTTTGATGATTTACCGGGAATTGGTGAACCGCTGACTCTTGACGATGACTCCCATGTCCCGCCTGAACTCCGAGCCGGATACCGTTTATTAAAAAATGCAGGTTGCCTTCCTCCTGAGCTCGAGCAACGCAGAGAGGCAATACAGCTGCTTGAAATACTCGCGGGGATCCGCAAAGATGATCCCAGTTATCCGGAGGTGAGCCGAAGACTGTCGCTACTGGAACTTAAACTTCGGCAGGCTGGACTCAGCACCGAGTTTTTGCGCGGTGACTACGCAGATAAGTTGCTAAAAAAGATCAACGACGAATAGCGGAGAGAGCATGTACCGAATTGGTGAAATAGCGAAACTGGCTGACGTGACGCCGGATACTATCCGCTACTATGAAAAGCAGCAGATGATGGAGCATGAAGTGCGTACTGAAGGCGGATTTCGCCTCTATACAGAAAGCGATCTTCAGCGCTTGAAGTTTATTCGTTATGCCCGGCAGCTTGGTTTCACTCTGGAGTCGATCCGCGAATTGCTTTCGATCCGTGTTGATCCCGAACACCATACCTGTCAGGAATCAAAAGGGATCGTCCAGGAAAGACTGCAAGAAGTCGAAGCCCGTATTGCTGAACTTCAGACGATGCAGCGGTCTCTGCAGCGATTGAATGATGCATGCTGCGGCAAGGCACACAGCAGCGTGTACTGCTCTATTCTTGAAGCTCTTGAGCAAGGCGCCAGTGGAACAACATCAGGCTGTTGATTTCTTGAACTGCCAGGTCTACACTCGCGGCGTAAATTCCTACAAACTGGAGATATTATGAGTCGTTATCAGCACACCAAAGGGCAGATAAAGGACAACGCCATTGAGGCGCTTCTGCATGACCCACTGTTCAGACAGCGCGTTGAGAAAAATAAGAAAGGGAAAGGAAGTTATCTACGTAAAGGAAAACATGGCAATCGGGGTAACTGGGAGGCCAGTGGCAAGAAAGTAATTAACTTTTTTACCACTGGCCTTCTTGTTTCAGTGAGTGCTTAAGAGCGATTATTCTGTTCTTTCAGCAGGTCACGAATTTCACTTAGCAATACTTCTTCTTTCGATGGAGCTGGCGGTGCTGCCGGCTCTTCCGCTTTTTTACGGTTCAGTTTGTTGATCAGTTTGATTGCCATAAAGATAGCAAACGCAACAATAATGAAATCGAATACATTTTGAATAAATACACCGTAATGCATGACCACGGCAGGGATGTCTCCCTGTGCATCACGTAGCGTTAAAGCAAACTGTTTAAAATCAATTCCACCAATTAACAGCCCCAGCGGCGGCATAATGATATCGGCAACCAGTGATGAAACAATCTTACCGAATGCCGCGCCAATAATGACACCCACTGCCAAATCGACAACATTCCCGCGCATCGCGAATTCGCGAAACTCTTTAATAATGCTCATTTTATTCTCCCTATGCAGCTGACGTTTATAAGTTTAACAAATGTTTAGGCAATTTCCATTTATGTATTGCCGAAAGGAAAATTTATTAGACCATGAAAAATAAAGGGAAATAAAAAGGGCGCTGTATTAGCGCCCAAATTATTACAGGAAAAAAGGACTTGGCTGGAATAGTCGCTCAACGTCGGTAATAAACTTTTTATCTGTCAGGAACATAATTACGTGATCGCCCTGCTCAATGCGCAGGTTATCGTTGGCAATCATGACATCGTTACCACGTACAACGGCGCCAATAATGGTTCCGGGCGGAAGTTTAATTTCATCAATTGAACGCCCTACAACTCTCGACGTCGTTTCATCCCCGTGTGCGACGGCTTCAATGGCTTCCGCGACGCCACGGCGAAGTGAAGAAACGCCAACAATATCAGCTTTACGCACGTGGCTCAGCAGCGCGGAGATGGTCGCCTGCTGCGGTGAAATCGCAATATCGATCACGCTGCCTTGCACCAGATCGACGTATGCTCTGCGCTGGATTAACACCATCACTTTCTTGGCGCCCATCCGTTTGGCAAGCATCGCCGACATGATATTTGCTTCGTCATCATTGGTCACTGCGATGAACAGATCGACCTGATCGATATGTTCTTCGGCCAGTAACTCTTGATCCGAAGCATCACCAAAAAAGACGATTGTATTTTGTAGTTTCTCTGCAAGTTCGGATGCGCGTTGTTGATTACGTTCGATCAGTTTGACGCTGTAATCTTTTTCCAGACGACGTGCCAGACCCGCACCGATATTACCGCCACCCACTAACATAATGCGTTTGTACGGCTTTTCCAGACGCTGCAGTTCACTCATTACGGCGCGTATATGCTGTGATGCCGCAATAAAGAAGACTTCATCACCCGCTTCAACGATCGTAGAACCTTGCGGACGGATCGGTCGGTCATGACGGAAAATCGCCGCAACGCGGGTATCGATGTGCGGCATATGCTCACGCATTGTTGACAGCGCATTACCGATAAGCGGCCCGCCGTAATAGGCTTTTACTACTGCCAGACTGACTTTACCTTCGGCAAAATTCACCACCTGCAATGCGCCCGGATATTCAATCAGGCGATAAATACTATCAATAACCAGTTGCTCAGGCGCAATCAGGTGATCGATTGGCACCGCATCGGATTGGAACAGCTTGTCGGCATCGCGAACGTAATCTGGTGAACGAATACGGGCGATGCGATTAGGCGTATTAAACAGTGAATAAGCTACCTGGCAGGCAACCATATTTGTTTCATCTGAGCTGGTTACGGCAACCAGCATATCGGCATCGTCGGCACCGGCTTCACGCAATACGCGGGGATGCGAACCATGCCCTTGCACGACACGGAGATCAAACTTGTCCTGCAGGCTGCGCAGGCGTTCACCATTGGTATCGACTACCGTGATATCGTTGTTCTCTCCGACCAGGTTTTCAGCCAGCGTACCGCCAACTTGCCCTGCGCCCAGAATGATAATTTTCATCAGTCGCGACCCGTTATCTCATCACTTTTTGATTAGCTTAGCGTAAAAGAAGCCATCGCCATCTTCCGCACCCGGTAAATTCTGACGTCCGGGTTTTTCCGGCGTACCGGTTTCGCTTAATACCGCATCCGGTGTGCGTGCCAGGAAGGCGGCAATCTGCTGCTGGTTCTCTTCTGGCAGGATAGAACACGTTGCATACACCAGCGTGCCGCCAGATTTAAGATGTGACCAGGTAGCATTCAGGATCTCAGCCTGTAATTGGGCAAGTTCGGCAATATCCCGGTCGCGGCGCAGCCATTTGATATCCGGATGGCGACGGATCACCCCGGTTGCAGAACATGGGGCGTCCAGCAAAATACGGTCAAACTGTTGTTCACCGCACCACTGCTTTGGATAGCGTCCATCCCCCTGTTTTACGGTTGCCTTCATGCCCAGACGTTTCAGATTGTCGTAAACGCGCGATAAGCGTTTTTCATCCACATCGACGGCCATGACGTTAGCTTGCGGAGCAACTTCCAGAATGTGAGTGGTTTTACCGCCCGGCGCACAGCACAGGTCGAGGATCTGCTCACCGTCCTCCGGCAACAGATAATTTACGCATCCTTGAGCGGAAGCATCCTGAACGGTGACCCAACCTTCGTTAAAACCAGGGAGGGCGTGAACTGGAGCCGGTGTTTCCAGACGCACTGCATCCGGGTAGTCTGGATGCGGAAAACCTGTTAATCCCGCTTCGGTAAGCAGGTCTAGCCAGGCGTCGCGAGTATGGTGATTACGATTGACTCGTAGCCACATCGGCGGTCGCTGGTTATTGGCTTCAAGAATGGCTTTCCATTTCTGCGGATACGCACTCTTAATACGTTTCACCAGCCAGGAGGGGTGTAAGAAGCGCAAATCGCTTTGCGCAAACTCGGCCAGCAGTTCATCCTGACGGCGTTGAAACTGGCGCAGTACGCCGTTGATCAGCCCTTTCAGCTGTGGACGCTTAATAACGACCGCGCCTTCTACGGTCTCAGCTAACGCAGCGTGTGCTGGAATACGAGTATGCAACAGTTGGTAGAAGCCCACCATGATCAGGTAGTGAACGGTGCGCTGTTTGCCCGTCATTGGACGTTCCATCAGTTGCTGGATCATCCACTCCAGTTGAGAGAGTGTACGTAATACGCCGAAGCAAAGTTCCTGTAACAGCGCTTTGTCTTTATCGGCAACTTTTTGCTGCATGGCGGGCAGCACGTTACTTAGTGATTGTCCTTTCTCGACAACCTGTTCGACGGCCTGGGCCGCCATACTGCGTAAATTAAGATGTTTTTTCATAAGCGCAAAAATAAAAATGCCCGGAGACACCGGGCTT
Organism: Citrobacter sp. Cpo142; assembly: GCF_030332425.1. NCBI lineage: Bacteria > Pseudomonadati > Pseudomonadota > Gammaproteobacteria > Enterobacterales > Enterobacteriaceae > Citrobacter > Citrobacter sp. Cpo142. The sequence continues at coordinate 11,129 of NZ_JAOWHW010000145.1, read as the reverse complement.
AAAGAGATGAACCGTCAGGCCAGACGGTTTCCGGGCACGAACCACTCCCGGCGTGAATTAAGCAGATCCTGCGCGCTCATGGCTTTTTTACCGGCAGGCTGCAAAGAGATAAGATTCAGAATGCCGTCACCTGTTGCGACCTGGATACCCTGCTTTGTCGCCTCTAGAATGGTGCCTGGCTCGGCCTGGGTGTTTACAGCAATAACCGAAGCTTGCCAGACTTTCACTGGCTGACCATCGATTTCAAGCCAGCTCATTGGCCACGGGTTAAAGGCGCGGATGCAGCGTTCCAATTGAACAGCCGAAAGCGACCAGTCGATACGGGCCTCTTCTTTGCTGAGTTTTTCTGCATGCGTAACCAGTGATTCGTCTTGTACCACCGGTTTTATTGTACCGGCAGCCAGCTGTTTTAGCGTTTCAATCAGCCCCTGAGGCCCCAGGTCTGCCAGCTTGTCATATAACGAACCGCTGGTATCTTCTGCCGTAATTGGGCAGGACAGCTTCAGCAGCATATCACCGGTGTCGAGGCCAACATCCATCTGCATGATGGTAACACCGGTTTCGGCGTCGCCTGCCCACAGTGAGCGCTGGATCGGTGCTGCACCCCGCCAACGCGGAAGCAGGGAACCGTGAACGTTGATACAACCCAGGCGCGGCATTTCCAGTACTGCTTTTGGCAGGATCAGGCCATATGCCACCACCACCATCACGTCTGCGTGTAAATCAGCAACCAGTAGTTGGTTTTCCTGAGGGCGAAGAGAGACGGGTTGAAAGACCGGTATCCCTTTTTCTTCTGCCAGCACTTTTACCGGGCTGGGCATCAGCTTTTTACCGCGTCCCGCCGGGCGGTCCGGTTGGGTAAACACGCCAACGACGTTATGTCCAGAAGACAGCAGCGCGTCGAGATGACGCGCTGCAAAGTCAGGTGTACCCGCAAAAATAATACGTAGTGAGTCTGACACGTTGATCCTTGTCCTTAAGCTCGGGCGTTCAGGCGGTCGAGTTTTTCAACTTTCTGACGAATGCGTTGTTGCTTCAACGGAGACAGATAATCGATAAATAGTTTACCGACCAGGTGATCCATTTCATGTTGAATGCAGATAGCGAGCAGGCCATCGGCTTCCAGCTCAAAAGATTTGCCGTCGCGATCAAGCGCACGAATTTTTACTTTCTCTGCACGCGGTACTAACGCACGCTGTTCAGGAATAGACAGACAGCCTTCTTCAATGCCGGTTTCGCCGTCTTTTTCCAGCAGTTCTGGGTTAATGAGTACCAACTGCTCATCGCGATTTTCAGAGACATCAATAACAATGATGCGCTGATGAATATCGACCTGTGTTGCTGCCAGACCGATACCTTCTTCGGCGTACATCGTTTCGAACATATCATCAACGATACGCTGAATTTCTGCATTCACTTCTTCAACCGGTTTTGCGACTTTGCGAAGGCGCTCGTCCGGAATATGTAACACTTGCAAAACTGACATAGTTATCCAGAGTTGTGTTCAGGAGTTGAAAAGATAATTACCTCTATTCTAGACAAAACCCCCTCTGATTGACAGCATCAGTGACCAATCGCAAAGATTGCCAGGACTGCTTGTGGCAGGGGAACAGGGATGACCCAAATCGAAATTTGGCTACGTTTAGCGCAAGTGAATGAACTGTATGGTGATGAGATAGTGCGCGTTGCTCACTGGCTCAATACTCAACCGTGTATTAACAACGCGGTACTCTTGCAGGCTGGATTCTCTCCACGCCAGGCAAGACGCTTTTTAACCTTTTCAGATCTGACGCTGGAAAAAACGCTGCGCTGGCTTGAACAGCCTAACCACCATTTTGTGGTTGCCGACAGCGAGCATTATCCGCCACAGCTCCGTGCGATTGAGGATTATCCTGGGGTGCTTTTTGTTGCAGGAGCTCCCGCATGCCTCCACTCATTTCAAGTTGCCGTTGTCGGTAGTCGACAACACTCATGGTATGGCGAACGCTGGGGACGGTTGTTTTGCGAAAATCTTGCTGCATGTGGGGTGACGATCACCAGCGGTCTGGCCCGGGGGATTGATGGCGTGGCGCACAATGCTGCGATAAACCGACAAGGCACAAGTATTGCGGTGCTGGGAAATGGACTTGAGACCATTCACCCACGACAGCATATCCGTCTTGCGGAGCGACTTATTGAGGCTGGGGGCGCACTGGTGTCTGAGTTCCCATTAAATATGCTCCCTTTGTCGCGCAATTTTCCCCGACGAAATCGCATTATTAGTGGGCTAAGTAAAGGTGTACTGGTCGTTGAAGCTGCACAGCGTAGTGGTTCACTGGTTACTGCTCGCTGTGCACTGGAACAAGGGCGGGAGGTGTTTGCTTTACCAGGGCCGATTGGGAGCCCGGGAAGTGAAGGCCCGCATTGGCTTATTCAGCAGGGAGCCATGCTTGTGACGACACCAGAGGAAATTCTTGAAAATTTGCAATATGGGCTGCAATGGTTGCCAGATGAACCTGAAAAATCAATTTATTCGCCAGATCACGGAGAGGTGGCATTGCCATTTCCGGAGCTCCTGGCTAACGTAGGAGATGAGGTAACACCTGTTGACGTCGTCGCTGAACGTGCCGGCCAACCTGTGCCAGAGGTAGTGGCTCAACTGCTCGAACTGGAGTTAGCAGGGTGGATCGCAGCTGTACCCGGCGGCTATGTCCGATTGAGGAGGGCATGCCATGTTCGACGTACTAATGTATTTGTTTGAGACATATATCCATAACGAAGCTGAGCTGCGTGTGGATCAGGACAAACTGGAACGGGATCTTACCGACGCTGGTTTTGATCGTGAAGACATTTACAACGCGTTACTTTGGCTGGAGAAGCTTGCTGACTATCAGGATGGCCTTGCTGAACCTATGCAGCTGGCATCGGACCCTCTTTCTATACGTATTTATACTGCGGAAGAGTGCGATCGACTGGATGCAAGCTGTAGAGGATTCCTGCTATTCCTGGAGCAGATTCAGGTGCTAAACCTCGAAACGCGAGAAATGGTTATTGAGCGCGTACTCGCGCTGGATACGGCAGAGTTCGATCTGGAAGACCTGAAGTGGGTGATTCTGATGGTGCTATTCAACATTCCAGGTTGTGAAAATGCCTATCAGCAAATGGAAGAATTACTCTTTGAAGTGAATGAAGGTATGCTGCATTAATCAATCTTCATTCAGTATGAGTTGTTATGGCTAAATCAGCACTGTTCACGGTGCGTAAAAACGAGCCCTGCCCACAATGCGGGGCTGAACTGGTTATTCGTTCCGGGAAACACGGTCCATTTCTCGGTTGTTCACACTATCCAGAATGCGATTACATCCGTCCGCTGAAATCTTCCGCGGACGGACATATTGTCAAAGTTCTGGAGGGTAAGCTTTGTCCTGCATGTGGCGCTGAGCTGGTGCTGAGACAGGGACGATTCGGTATGTTTATTGGATGCAGTGACTATCCTGCGTGCGATCACACCGAGCTCATCGACAAGCCTGATGAAACAGCAATAGTCTGTCCTCAATGCCAGACTGGTCATCTTGTCCAGCGGCGTTCCCGTTATGGCAAAACCTTTTACTCCTGCGATCGCTATCCGGAGTGCCAGTTTGTCATTAACTTCAAACCGTTAGCCGGAGAATGTCCTGAGTGTCATTATCCGCTTCTCATCGAAAAGAAAACCGCGCAGGGTGTGAAGCATTTCTGTGCCAGTAAACAATGTGGAAAGCCGATTTCGGCGGAATAAAAAAGTGAATAATAACCTGCCCACAGATCCTATCGTTGCTGCGATAGCGGTTCTGAAACAAGAAAAAGTCATCGCCTATCCAACTGAAGCTGTATTTGGTGTCGGCTGCGACCCCGATAGCGAAACGGCGGTGAGCCGTTTGTTGGCTCTAAAACAACGTCCGGTCGATAAAGGGTTAATTTTAATCGCGTCAAACTTTGAACAACTTAAACCGTATATCGACGATAGCATGCTCACCGATGCTCAACGTGACGCTGTTTTCGCCCGTTGGCCTGGTCCTGTTACCTTCGTTTTCCCAGCGCTTGCGACAACGCCACGCTGGTTGACCGGGCGCTTTGATTCTCTGGCTGTTCGCGTCACCGATCACCCGCTGGTGGTTGCGTTGTGCCAGGCTTATGGCAAACCGTTAGTTTCTACCAGTGCTAATTTGAGTGGCTTACCGCCTTGCAGAACGGTAGAGGAAGTTCGCGCACAGTTCGGTACAGACTTTCCTGTGGTTGAAGGGGAGACCGGGGGGCGTTTGAATCCTTCGGAGATCCGTGATGCTCTGACAGGTGAACAGTTTCGACAGGGGTAATATGAAAGAAGCCTATGCTGTTTTTGGTAATCCGATAGCGCACAGTAAATCGCCCTTTATTCATCAGCAATTTGCAGAGCAGCTGAAGATTGATCACTCCTACGGGCGTGTATTGGCACCCATCAATGATTTTGTGAATACCCTGAACGCTTTTTTTGCTGAGGGCGGGAAGGGGGCAAATGTCACCGTGCCTTTTAAAGAAGAGGCGTTTGCACGTGCCGATGAACTAACGGAGCGGGCATCGCTTGCTGGAGCGGTCAACACCCTTAAACGGCTGGAGGATGGGCGTTTGCTGGGAGACAACACGGATGGTATCGGCTTGTTGAGCGATCTTGAGCGTTTATCTTTCATTCGTCCCGGATCGCGAGTTCTGCTGATTGGTGCGGGTGGTGCATCCCGTGGAGTTTTATTACCTCTTCTTTCTATGGATTGCGCGGTGACTATTGTTAACCGTACCGCTTCGCGCGCTGAAGAACTGGCACTAATCTTCTCCCATACCGGCAGCGTACAGGCGGTAGGAATGGATGAGCTTGATAATTACAGTTTTGATTTGATTATTAACGCGACATCCAGCGGAATTAGCGGTGAGATACCGGCTATTCCGACATCTCTTATTCACTCATCTGTCTATTGTTATGACATGTTTTATCAGAAAGGAGATACACCGTTCCTCTCCTGGTGTGCCGAACATGGGGCGAAACAATATGCTGATGGCCTGGGTATGCTGGTGGGGCAAGCAGCGCACGCCGTTTTACTCTGGCATGGGGTTTTGCCGCAGATTGAACCCGTCATTAAAAGCATGCAGCAGGAATTGTCGGCATGAATCAGGCGATCCAGTTTCCCGATCGAGAAGAATGGCGCACGGATGTCAGCGCCGTTGTGTTTCCGGCGATGGTTCATGGTATGCAGTTAACATGTGCCATATCTGGAGAGATGCTGGCGTCCCGCTTTGGCGGCGACACGCCTGAACAGTGGTTGGAAATCTTTCAACAGCATCGCTGGGATCTGGAAGAAGAAGCTGAAGGATTGATCCAGGACCAGCAGGAAGATGCTCAAGGTTGGGTGTGGTTACTCTGACTTAAATATTCATCTTTCCACTTAACATAGTTGTTAGCTGAATATTGTAAGCCTGCTTTCTCTTCATCGCTTAATGGACGGATTTGTTTAACCGGGCTTCCCAGGTACAGATACCCGCTTTCCAGGCGTTTGTTTTGGGGAACCAGGCTCCCAGCCCCAATCATAACGTCGTCTTCTACTACCACGCCATCCAGCAGAATCGAACCCATGCCGACTAATACGCGGTTGCCAATGATACAGCCGTGTAGCATGACTTTATGACCGACTGTTACATCCTCACCCACGATCAATGGATTACCCTGCGGATTAGACGTGGATTTATGTGTGACATGGAGAACGCTGCCGTCCTGAATGTTTGTACGGGCACCAATTTGTACATAGTTAACGTCGCCACGAATGGCAACCAGTGGCCAAATTCCGACATCATCAGCCAAACGAGCATCACCAATGACGACACTGCTGGTGTCGATCATCACGCGATTTCCGATCTGTGGGAAAAGATCCTTATAAGGACGCAGTACATCAGACATGTTTACCTCAACGAAAATAGAGCAGTAATGAAGACTTTGGTTGGATTATTGAGACTGTGCAAGTGGTTTAGCTATCAAAAATCAGCCAAATTGCGCAGGAATGTAGCGAAAGGAGTGAAAAACAAGCATTCAGAAAAAAAGATCCAAAAAATACTTGTGCTAAAAAATGGGATCCCTATAATGCGCCTCCATCGACACGGCGGATGTGAATCACTTCACGCAAACAGCCGGTTCGGTTGAAGAGAAAAACCTGAAAATGAGGGTTGACTCTGAAAGAGGAAAGCGTAATATACGCCACCTCGCGACAGAGCGCTAAAGCGCGTCGCAACTGCTCTTTAACAATTTATCAGACAATCTGTGTGGGCACTCGAAGATACGGATTCTTAACGTCGCAAGACGAAAAATGAATACCAAGTCTCAACGAGTGAACACGTAATTCATTACGAAGTTTAATTCATTGAGCATCAAACTTTTAAATTGAAGAGTTTGATCATGGCTCAGATTGAACGCTGGCGGCAGGCCTAACACATGCAAGTCGAACGGTAGCACAGAGGAGCTTGCTCCTTGGGTGACGAGTGGCGGACGGGTGAGTAATGTCTGGGAAACTGCCCGATGGAGGGGGATAACTACTGGAAACGGTAGCTAATACCGCATAACGTCGCAAGACCAAAGAGGGGGACCTTCGGGCCTCTTGCCATCGGATGTGCCCAGATGGGATTAGCTAGTAGGTGGGGTAACGGCTCACCTAGGCGACGATCCCTAGCTGGTCTGAGAGGATGACCAGCCACACTGGAACTGAGACACGGTCCAGACTCCTACGGGAGGCAGCAGTGGGGAATATTGCACAATGGGCGCAAGCCTGATGCAGCCATGCCGCGTGTATGAAGAAGGCCTTCGGGTTGTAAAGTACTTTCAGCGAGGAGGAAGGTGTTGTGGTTAATAACCGCAGCAATTGACGTTACTCGCAGAAGAAGCACCGGCTAACTCCGTGCCAGCAGCCGCGGTAATACGGAGGGTGCAAGCGTTAATCGGAATTACTGGGCGTAAAGCGCACGCAGGCGGTCTGTCAAGTCGGATGTGAAATCCCCGGGCTCAACCTGGGAACTGCATCCGAAACTGGCAGGCTAGAGTCTTGTAGAGGGGGGTAGAATTCCAGGTGTAGCGGTGAAATGCGTAGAGATCTGGAGGAATACCGGTGGCGAAGGCGGCCCCCTGGACAAAGACTGACGCTCAGGTGCGAAAGCGTGGGGAGCAAACAGGATTAGATACCCTGGTAGTCCACGCCGTAAACGATGTCGACTTGGAGGTTGTGCCCTTGAGGCGTGGCTTCCGGAGCTAACGCGTTAAGTCGACCGCCTGGGGAGTACGGCCGCAAGGTTAAAACTCAAATGAATTGACGGGGGCCCGCACAAGCGGTGGAGCATGTGGTTTAATTCGATGCAACGCGAAGAACCTTACCTACTCTTGACATCCAGAGAACTTAGCAGAGATGCTTTGGTGCCTTCGGGAACTCTGAGACAGGTGCTGCATGGCTGTCGTCAGCTCGTGTTGTGAAATGTTGGGTTAAGTCCCGCAACGAGCGCAACCCTTATCCTTTGTTGCCAGCGGTTCGGCCGGGAACTCAAAGGAGACTGCCAGTGATAAACTGGAGGAAGGTGGGGATGACGTCAAGTCATCATGGCCCTTACGAGTAGGGCTACACACGTGCTACAATGGCATATACAAAGAGAAGCGACCTCGCGAGAGCAAGCGGACCTCATAAAGTATGTCGTAGTCCGGATTGGAGTCTGCAACTCGACTCCATGAAGTCGGAATCGCTAGTAATCGTGGATCAGAATGCCACGGTGAATACGTTCCCGGGCCTTGTACACACCGCCCGTCACACCATGGGAGTGGGTTGCAAAAGAAGTAGGTAGCTTAACCTTCGGGAGGGCGCTTACCACTTTGTGATTCATGACTGGGGTGAAGTCGTAACAAGGTAACCGTAGGGGAACCTGCGGTTGGATCACCTCCTTACCTTAAAGAACCGACCTTTGTAGTGCTCACACAGATTGTCTGATGAATGATGAACTTCTGAATGTACTTTCGAGTGCATTAAGAAGTTTTGCTCTTTAAAAATCTGGATCAAGCTGAAAATTGAAACGACACACTGTTTCATTTCTCCGTAATAAGAAATGAAAAGCGGTGTGTTCGAGTCTCTCAAATTTTTGCAAACCGATGATGAATCGAAAGAAACATCTTCGGGTTGTGAGGTTAAGCGACTAAGCGTACACGGTGGATGCCCTGGCAGTCAGAGGCGATGAAGGACGTGCTAATCTGCGATAAGCGTCGGTAAGGTGATATGAACCGTTATAACCGGCGATTTCCGAATGGGGAAACCCAGTGTGATTCGTCACACTATCATTACGTGAATACATAGCGTAATGAAGCGAACCGGGGGAACTGAAACATCTAAGTACCCCGAGGAAAAGAAATCAACCGAGATTCCCCCAGTAGCGGCGAGCGAACGGGGAGCAGCCCAGAGTCTGAATCAGCATGTGTGTTAGTGGAAGCGTCTGGAAAGTCGCACGATACAGGGTGAAAGTCCCGTACACAAAAGTGCATGTGTTGTGAACTCGAAGAGTAGGGCGGGACACGTGGTATCCTGTCTGAATATGGGGGGACCATCCTCCAAGGCTAAATACTCCTGACTGACCGATAGTGAACCAGTACCGTGAGGGAAAGGCGAAAAGAACCCCGGCGAGGGGAGTGAAAAAGAACCTGAAACCGTGTACGTACAAGCAGTGGGAGCACCCTTTGGGGTGTGACTGCGTACCTTTTGTATAATGGGTCAGCGACTTATATTCTGTAGCAAGGTTAACCGAATAGGGGAGCCGAAGGGAAACCGAGTCTTAACTGGGCGTTAAGTTGCAGGGTATAGACCCGAAACCCGGTGATCTAGCCATGGGCAGGTTGAAGGTTGGGTAACACTAACTGGAGGACCGAACCGACTAATGTTGAAAAATTAGCGGATGACTTGTGGCTGGGGGTGAAAGGCCAATCAAACCGGGAGATAGCTGGTTCTCCCCGAAAGCTATTTAGGTAGCGCCTCGTGAACTCATCTTCGGGGGTAGAGCACTGTTTCGGCTAGGGGGTCATCCCGACTTACCAACCCGATGCAAACTGCGAATACCGAAGAATGTTATCACGGGAGACACACGGCGGGTGCTAACGTCCGTCGTGAAGAGGGAAACAACCCAGACCGCCAGCTAAGGTCCCAAAGTCATGGTTAAGTGGGAAACGATGTGGGAAGGCACAGACAGCCAGGATGTTGGCTTAGAAGCAGCCATCATTTAAAGAAAGCGTAATAGCTCACTGGTCGAGTCGGCCTGCGCGGAAGATGTAACGGGGCTAAACCATGCACCGAAGCTGCGGCAGCGACACTATGTGTTGTTGGGTAGGGGAGCGTTCTGTAAGCCGTTGAAGGTGTATCGTGAGGTATGCTGGAGGTATCAGAAGTGCGAATGCTGACATAAGTAACGATAATGCGGGTGAAAAACCCGCACGCCGGAAGACCAAGGGTTCCTGTCCAACGTTAATCGGGGCAGGGTGAGTCGACCCCTAAGGCGAGGCCGAAAGGCGTAGTCGATGGGAAACAGGTTAATATTCCTGTACTTGGTGTTACTGCGAAGGGGGGACGGAGAAGGCTATGTTAGCCGGGCGACGGTTGTCCCGGTTTAAGCATGTAGGCGGGAAGTTTAGGTAAATCCGGACTTCTTTTAACGCTGAGGTGTGATGACGAGGCACTACGGTGCTGAAGTAACAAATGCCCTGCTTCCAGGAAAAGCCTCTAAGCATCAGGTAACACGAAATCGTACCCCAAACCGACACAGGTGGTCAGGTAGAGAATACCAAGGCGCTTGAGAGAACTCGGGTGAAGGAACTAGGCAAAATGGTGCCGTAACTTCGGGAGAAGGCACGCTGATATGTAGGTGAAGTGATTTACTCATGGAGCTGAAATCAGTCGAAGATACCAGCTGGCTGCAACTGTTTATTAAAAACACAGCACTGTGCAAACACGAAAGTGGACGTATACGGTGTGACGCCTGCCCGGTGCCGGAAGGTTAATTGATGGGGTTATCCGTAAGGAGAAGCTCTTGATCGAAGCCCCGGTAAACGGCGGCCGTAACTATAACGGTCCTAAGGTAGCGAAATTCCTTGTCGGGTAAGTTCCGACCTGCACGAATGGCGTAATGATGGCCAGGCTGTCTCCACCCGAGACTCAGTGAAATTGAACTCGCTGTGAAGATGCAGTGTACCCGCGGCAAGACGGAAAGACCCCGTGAACCTTTACTATAGCTTGACACTGAACACTGGTCCTTGATGTGTAGGATAGGTGGGAGGCTTTGAAGTGTGGACGCCAGTCTGCATGGAGCCATCCTTGAAATACCACCCTTTAATGGCTGGTGTTCTAACGTAGACCCGTAATCCGGGTTGCGGACAGTGTCTGGTGGGTAGTTTGACTGGGGCGGTCTCCTCCTAAAGAGTAACGGAGGAGCACGAAGGTTAGCTAATCCTGGTCGGACATCAGGAGGTTAGTGCAAAGGCATAAGCTAGCTTGACTGCGAGAGTGACGGCTCGAGCAGGTGCGAAAGCAGGTCTTAGTGATCCGGTGGTTCTGAATGGAAGGGCCATCGCTCAACGGATAAAAGGTACTCCGGGGATAACAGGCTGATACCGCCCAAGAGTTCATATCGACGGCGGTGTTTGGCACCTCGATGTCGGCTCATCACATCCTGGGGCTGAAGTAGGTCCCAAGGGTATGGCTGTTCGCCATTTAAAGTGGTACGCGAGCTGGGTTTAGAACGTCGTGAGACAGTTCGGTCCCTATCTGCCGTGGGCGCTGGAGAATTGAGGGGGGCTGCTCCTAGTACGAGAGGACCGGAGTGGACGCATCACTGGTGTTCGGGTTGTCATGCCAATGGCATTGCCCGGTAGCTAAATGCGGAAGAGATAAGTGCTGAAAGCATCTAAGCACGAAACTTGCCCCGAGATGAGTTCTCCCTGACTCCTTGAGAGTCCTGAAGGAACGTTGAAGACGACGACGTTGATAGGTCGGGTGTGTAAGTGTAGCGATACATTGAGCTAACCGATACTAATGAACCGTGAGGCTTAACCTTACAACGCCGAAGATGTTTTGGCGAAAGACAGA
>NZ_JAOWHW010000144.1:0-81471 GCF_030332425.1 Citrobacter sp. Cpo142 | reverse complement strand
CCGGATTGACAGATTAATTAATTCAGTCTGACTGCAAAACATCTAACGTTATCTATAGTGCAAGTTTGGTTATCTTCTGTACAAGCATCAGATCCAGTGGCGACCCAACCTTGTGCCGTTAACCCGCTCGAATTCAAGGAAGTCTGGCAAATATCGCCGTAGTTATTCCCTGAATTTACTGACCATGTGTAACGCTGTATTTTTTTTTCCCCAGAATTAGCCCAGGCACCGGATTGACAGAATTATTGCATTTTTCTCTTAAGGCTTTATTTTCTTCACCTTTTTAGGAGTAATGATGTCTTCCGTTGCGCGTATTAGAAAAATGCCCCTCAGTCGTGGCCTCGATAAATATTACGAATCAGTATCTGTTCATAAAAAGGGCCACCTTCAGGAGTTTTACCGAACCAACGTCATTAAGCGCCACCCACTGGCCAGCAGGAATATGGACGAAATCACCACGGTTGATATTGCCGCCTACCGTGATGAAAGACTGACCCAGCGCAACCCCAGGACGGGGAACCCTATCACCGGTAATACAGTAAGACTTGAGCTGGCGCTATTGTCATCACTTTTCGGTATTGCGCGTGTGGAATGGGGAACCTGCCGTAGCAATCCGGTCGAATTAGTGCGTAAACCGAAAGTATCAAAAGGTCGTGATCGCCGCCTGACATCCACTGAAGAGCGCAGACTGTCCCGGTATTTCCGCGAGCGAAACTTAATGCTGTATATAATCTTTCATCTCGCGCTGGAGACAGCCATGCGTCAGGGTGAAATCCTTAACCTGCAATGGGAATATATTGATCTGCAGCACGGTGTGGCGCACCTGCCAGACACCAAGAATGGGTCATCGCGTGACGTTCCCCTCTCACGCAAAGCACGTAATCTGCTTCAGATGTTGCCGGCCCAACTAAAAGGTAAAGTATTTTCCTATACGTCATCCGGTTTCAAAAGCGCCTGGCGGCTCGCCCTCAAGGCCCTCACTATCGAAAATCTGCATTTTCATGATCTTCGGCACGAGGCCATCAGTCGCTTTTTCGAGCTCGGTACACTGAACGTTATGGAGGTCGCTGCAATTTCGGGTCATCGGTCGATGAATATGCTTAAACGCTACACCCATCTGAGAGCTTACCAACTGGTCAGCAAGCTGGACGCGCGACGGCGCCAGACTCAAAAGATTGCCCCCTACTTCGTACCTTATCCCGCACTGGTAGAACAGGATTGCGGAAGTACTGGTGACATAAGAGTGATGCTATGCGACTTCGAAAACTTGATGGTGTCGGCGCCGACCCGCGAACTTGCCCTGACCCGCGCCAGCGAACTGCTACTACGCACTCTGGCACTTGCTGCCCAGCGCGGCGAACGAGTCCCTGCACCAGGGGAACTCCCCATCAAAACAAACGACCACATCATGATTTGTCCGCTTAACCCCGACCAGGCTCTCTCGGCCCGGGCGTAACCTTTATCCTGGAGGGACTGTGTATCTGATTATCCTTTCAGCAGTACCGCTGACATTACTGCTGTATTGCCCGGTAATGACAATCGTTAGTGCCGTGACGCCCTGGACAGGGTTTCGCACGGCCTCGGTTAGTCATCGAAAGAAGCATTACACTACCCTGCACCTTTCGACATTTGACCGGGTTGGTCATCTTAATCTTCATCGTGCAGCGCGCTTTCACCGTAGTTTTCTTGCCACGTTGCAACTGGCGTTACAAAGGGACAGCGCCCCAGTGTACTTCACATCCCATTTGATGCGCCCGGCACACATGAAAAGCATGACCCTCCTGATGGGAAAAATGGACGATACACACCGCTGGCGCTGGATCACAGTATCGATTCCTCCTGCCGTCAGGAACGGGATACGGCTACAAACACTGGTACAGGAATGGCGCTGGATTACCGTACCGGAAACCGGCGTGCTTGTACTCATTCGACCGCGCCGGAGAATGCGTTAAAACGACAATACACAAACGCAATTAAAACGCACACGTAAACGCAGTCGATCTACACGATCGAATTAACTCGTTATACATGCGCGTCACGATTAATTATTCTTTAACTCACTGAACCGCAAGATGTAATTTTACTTAAGGGGGCCACGTGGCAAACAGTCTTACCGCAATTTTCACCTCGCTTCTGGCGCTCCCCGACCTTGATCGGAACAGGATTGCAGAACTGCTTCAGCGCAATGAAAAGAAGCCTATGCAGACCACGTCACTCCGAATGAGACCCGGCACCCGCCAGCTGATTGATGAGTTATCCGGCAAGATTGGGATATCTCAATCGGAGCTACTGAATCTGGTTATAGAAGGTTCTCTGCGCGATATTTTCCTGCCGTTCAGCAATACCGCGCTTAGTATCATCGATCGCTTTGAGGTGCTAATGCAGGCACATGAGCTTGACCCGACTGATATCGCAGAGTTGCTTTCGTCATGGAATGTTCGGGTGAGCGTACTGCAGGACAGGGAACGAACGATGGACTATCTGTCCACTCCGCTCCTGCAGGCGCTCGCTCAGTGGTTTTTCGTTTCACAGGACTGGTTGTTAGGCAGGAATGTTCCAACGGTCGACACCACCCTGGCTCGACATCAATGGCCACAAACAGAAGATGCCTTACGGAAGATGATAATTCCTTCAGATGAGAATAATAATGACAGCGTTATTTTCTGGACGACCGAACATACAGGTGAGGATGAATATCAGGAACAAACCGGCATATTAATTAAGAAGAAAATTTCTTCATCCCTGCTGACATATTTCCCGGTGTTATCCATTATTCCGCTCGTTCTGAATAAAGAGCAAAAATACTGGAAAGAACGCCTCCTCAGAGAACATGCCGCAACAGGCACTCTGCGCACCGTAACGGTCAGCAAGGGACTATCCACAGCGCTTGAACAGGGAATAACACTACCCGCACTTATATTCAGACAGCTTTAAACCACGCAGAAATATTGAATTAAAAAAGAAAAAGAAATTTTTGATGCTGCCGCATCAAGACCTTCTTTTGCCCAAAATCCAGACTTGACTACAGGAAATTTAATGATGAAAAAGACTTACATTGCAAAAACACTGATTTCTTCCGCCGTCATGATGGCTTTTCATGCAGGTGCAGCAACCTCCTACATGGAAGCCCGCAGCGATGCCATGGGGGGGACCGGCGTGGCCTCTGCACACTACGGCACTGCTGCCTTATCCAACCCGGCACTCCTGACAAAGTTTGGCGCGAATGATGACTTCAGTCTGGTGCTGCCGTCCGTGGGTGTCCAGGTGGCAGACCCCGATAAGGCCATAGATACTGCCGATGACGTGAAAGATCTGTGGAACAAATTTGACAATGCTGTCGACAGCCAAAGCGGTGTTAGCGAAAGCGCTGCCGCGTTACGAAATAAGCTGGAAGATTTGAAAGATGTGAAGGCAAACGGGCAGGTCGGGGCATCTGTTATTGCCACCACCCCAAATAAAGTACTCCCATTTGCTGTTGTCGTGAAATCCTGGGGCACCGTTTCCGTAAATGGCACGGTCAGCGACCACGATCTGCAATATCTCGACAAAATCGCCAGCGGGGCCATACCGGCGGATGCGGTAGACAAAGATGCACTAACGTCCCGAGCCTATGGTCGGGCGGCCGTCATCACCGACGTAGGTGTGGCTATGGCGCATGAATTTGAAACGGCAGGACACAGCTGGTCACTGGGCATTACACCCAAGTATCAGCGAATCGATCTTTTCAATTACAGCGCAACGGTAAACGACTTCGACAAAAATGACGTGAACTCAGACGATTACCACAACACCAAAACCGGATTTAACGCCGACATCGGTCTGGCCACAAACCTCGGAGATAACTGGATGCTGGGTCTGGCGGTACAGAACATCATTGCCCGCAGTGTTGACACTAAAGAAGTGAACGGCGAGAAAGAAACGTTCAAAGTGAAACCTCAAGCCACTGCCGGCGTCGCATGGAGCAACAACGTCCTGACTACCGCACTCGATGTGGATCTGACCGAAGCCAGCCGTTTTGAGCGAGATGACAAACGCCAGTTCGCCAGTGTAGGGGCTGAGTTGAACGCCTGGAGCTGGATGCAGGTTCGTGCTGGTTATCGCCAGAACATGGTCTCCAGCGAGGGTAACGCCTTCACCGCGGGTCTGGGCTTCTCACCGTTTGATGTAGTACACCTGGACCTTACCGGTATAGCCGGAACTGATCGTACCTACGGCGCGGTTGCGCAGTTGCAGTTCACGTTCTGATAATCATAGGGAAGCCCGCAATGGGCTTCCTCTGCCGTTTACTTCCGATCAATATCTCTACCGTCTGCAAAACTCCGTCTCCTTGAATCTTCTGGCTTTAACCTCAGTCGCCCTCCCGGCAAGGTAACTACTATGAACTACTTAATTCTTCCCGGCGTGCTGGCTATCTCTCTTCTTGCCGGCTGCCAGCCCTGGATTCCGCCATCGACGCCTCCAGCTTCTGTTTCTCCTGACCGCTACGGCGCAGCATCATCCGTCGCCGTTGCCCGTCACACGCAATATCAGATGTGGAATAACGGTCTTTGGTCCGGTTCGAAAATTGCACCATCGCCCATGGAAATCATACGTACCAACAGTGCTGACGTTTCCTTCGACTGGGAAGGTGATGCTGTGGAGTTGCTGGCTGAACTGGCGCGTGCACGCGGCCTGCAGTTCAACTACAGCGGCGTGCGTCTGCCCTTACCCGTAACGCTACACGTTCGGGGTATGACGTTCAGCAACGTGCTGCGTGTGATTGAAGCGCAGACAGCATGGCGAGCTACCCTGAATCAGTATCCGGGACTGCTGCAGCTCAATTTCATGCAACCGGAGACAAGTAAGAAATGAAATATTTTCTCTTATTACTTTTCCCTGCGCTACTCCTGACCGGTTGTGCCGCCGAGCATCCTGCGCCAACAACTGATGCGAGTGTGCCTCCACCGGATATGCAGGCCTGGCTCAATCCGGAGCGACAAAGACCAGACAGTATTTCCGAAACTCGCTGGCAGATGCTTACTGATGCCGGCAGAACACTGGGATTTCGGGGGGGTAAATCTCAGCGTGCATGGGAGTTGACCCAGGCGCTAAATGCCCGCGAGTCCACCCTCAATGCCCTTTACGATTTCCGGCCGCTTATCAGCCCTGAGGGCTGGCTGCCGCCGGTTATCGATGAAGCGCAGGACGTTGCACACATCACTCCTAATCAAATCCGCACCGCCTCAAAGGTTTGGACCATTATCCGACCGGAGAGATTTGTCAGTAACCCGCCCAGTTGGCGCAGTTGGTTACTTCGCGGGCTGGCCACCACGGCAACCCCGGGCACAGAAGGACTGGTCGTGCCGGAAGACAGCTCTCAGAGAAAGGTATGGGAAGACGCGCTGAAAAAAGGCTGGCAGGAAGGTCGCGCAAATGCTGACCTGACCCTTGAAGCCAGTATGAATCAGCTCACCCGTGATTATCGGGGCATGATGCTTTACTCCCTGCTCTGGCGTCGGGGCATGATTTCCCGACCGGAAGTTACCGAACAACAACAGACTGTGACCGGCAGTGGGCAGAAACTCGTTACTGGCGATCGCGTACGCCGACTCAAATCACATGCGTCGTTTGAACTCCAGAAGTCCCGCTGGCGCCCGTCTGTTACCATTCAGTAAGGAGTTTTCTCGTGAACACATCTCTTATCCCAGATAAGTTCGGGATTTTTCCATTCAGTGGAGCCTTCACCGCCGACGAGTTCAGGGCATTTTTTGCCTGGTGCTCAGCACAGGCCGTTAGTGACGTGGACCTGGTCGGTGGCTCTCCAGTTTCTGTTAGTCGTTATGGTCGGCGTGAGAGAGTCTCCGACACCGTACTGCCGAATACCATGCTCGGCAATATGCTTGATGACCTGCTGGGACCAGAAGTGCGCCCTAGAGTGCAGGGAGGTAAACCGTCGGACAGAGCCATCCAGATCGACGGTGATATGCACGGGCGTCATGGCCTGAAGCGGGGTGAACGCGTGCGACTGCGCGCACACATTATTCAGGGAACCTCTGCCCGGGAAGAAAAGGCATTATCCGTCACTCTGCGCGTTATCCCACATATCATCCCCGACTTTCTGAAGATGGGTATAGAGCCTGAACTGGCAGCCTCCATGTTGCCAAAAACAGGGCTGGGTCTCATCTGCGGCGAAACAGGTTCCGGAAAATCAACGCTTCAGGCGGCGTTGTATCGACACTGTCAGAACACTCAACCTGACCGCAAGATAGTGACCTACGAAGATCCGGTTGAGTACATTCTTGGCCGTCCCGATGACCTTCTGCCACCGCATCAGGCTCAGGTAGGCCGTGACGTGGCGAGTTTTGCAGATGGGCTTCGCTCCGCCATGCGCCGTAACCCGGAGGTCATCGGTATCGGGGAGATCCGCGATACTGAAACAGCAGAAGCCGCTGTTCAGGCCGGGGAAAGCGGGCACATGACTATCGGGACTCTGCACTCTAAGTCGCCAGGTGAAACCCTGAACCGATTACTTGGTTTGTTCCCGCCTCAAATTCGAGATGCGCGTGCGTGGGAGCTACTTGGTATGTTGCGTTTCATCGCAGTCCAGGTACTTGTCAAAACGACTGACGGCAAACGTCGTGCCCTTCGGGAATACATCGTATTCGACGATGACTTACGCGATGCGCTTCAGAATATCCCTTCAGAAAAGTGGCCGGCGTACATCGACACCATTCTGAGGATGGAAAAACGGCGTATTGTCGATCAGGTGCGGGAAGGTTTCGTAACAGGTGACATAGACAGAGATGAAGCAGCGCTCTATCTGTCAGGTAAGGAACTCACGCAATGAAACGAGAAGGATTCTGGCGTTATGCCACTCCGCCGGTCAGCTTTTTTGGTATTCCGCTGCCGTTCCTGCTGCTGTATCTGATCTGGTTTCGCTGGCCATCCATGAACACGCTGTATATCTGTTCCGCCATTCTGGGATTCTTTGTTGCACTGAATTTCTTTGGCTGGAGTGTACGTGCCATCTGCCTGCGCGTGATTAGTACCTTCAGGGGAAAGATTGCCTCCGGTCGCCCCTGGTGGTACCGACACTTCATCGAAACGCCGCGAGACTGGACCGGTCTCTGAGCCCAGTCTGACACGCCAGTTCTCCACAGCGCTTACGCGCTTCCCCCTCTATATCTTCCAGGATTGTGACCATGCAAAAAAGTCACCGTATATGGCTTGCCGTACCTCACGAAGAGAAGGACGACGCCATCAATGCCCATCCACGTTTGGATAATGGCCAGAAAGCACTTGAATGGGACAATGAACACCGGCTCTGGTATGCCCGACCAGGTGCCGACCTGAACAAGTTCGAACGATGGATGCCCCGACCACACGAACTGTCGATGAATGCAGAAGACCCGGTAACAGAGTTTGCACAAAAACTCGAAGAAGCAGGGCTGATGGTTAAAGGGCTGCCCGTAATGGATGGCAGTCTTCAGCGTGTACCGACGAAACAGGACAGGAAGGGTTCCAAAAGCGGAGCTTACAAAGCATACCTGGACGGGCGCCCTGCCGGATGGTATCGCGATTATCGCAGCGCCGACGCTAAACCAACGCAGTGGGTGTTTTCAGGTGGTGGCGAGATGGACCCGCTTGCGCGCCTACATCTCCGGGCTCATGCCCAGCAAACCCGTGAAGACAATGCACGTGCTCTTGAGCTGCAGTATAACCGTCAGGCGGAATATGCCGCCCGATACGTTGACCGGTACCCGCAGGCTACAACAAGCACCTATCTGACCCGCAAGGGAGTAGAGGCCGCTCCGGGTATAAGAATCAACGAAAAACAAGAGCTTGTTATCCCCTTCAGCAACGCGCATGGCGACATTCGTTCTTACCAGCGTATTCCACTTACCGGTGGGAAAGACGCCCGGATCCTTAAAGACAGTGAGAAAACAGGTAACTGGTTTGCTCTCGGGACCCCGCAGAATGGCAAGCCGCTGTTGTTTGCTGAAGGATATGCCACAGCAGCCTCCATACATGAGGCATCAGGCCTGCCGGTACTGATGACTATTGATGCGGGAAACATGATTGCCGTTGGTCAGAACGCCCGTGCCGTCTGGCCAGACAGTCAATTTATCTTCTGCGCTGACAACGACCATCAATTAAAAAACCCGCAGACTGGTGAGCCAGAGAATAAGGGCATCCTAAGTGCCACCAAGGCCGCCGAACTGACGAACGGAGAGGTAATAGCACCAGCATTTACACCGACGGAGCTTGAACAAAACCTTACTGACTTCAACGATTTAATCCTCAGCAGAGGAAAAGACCTCGCCAGGCATCTCATCAATGTTCAGCTTCACGCTATGGGGATAGAAACCCCATTCAACACAAACTCACAAACCCGTAACGCCTTTGTAGAGGGCGGTCTCGTCTTCACCCCTGTTCAGGAAACTGCTATGGATAATCATGAATCTCCGGATATCGCACATATATCCGATAATGACATCGCCCGTGAACATACCGTCAGTGAGTTGGCCGAGGCCACTGCAGCAGAAAAACCAGCGACGGGGGCACCAGTGCAGCCTCCGGAAAACCAGGCGTCACATAAAGCCGGGCGTGAAACGATAACTTTGTTTCATGGTTCACCTGCAGCCTTCAGTGCCATTGATTCTGAAAAAATAGGATTAGGTCAAAACCTCGTGGGGAGAGGTTTTTATACTGATACGTCTGTTTTAGGCGTGCACTATGTAATGGAGGAAATAAATCATAAGGACTATCACGTATATGAATTAGAGATCCCTTCTGAGTCTGTTATTTTAGACCGTTGGGATAATTCCACATTAACAGAAGAACTGCGGGCACGAATCAGAGAAGCTGGAAATTCGGGGCATCAGCAACTCAATGAAAACGAGAGCATTTCTCGCTCCGAGCTTGGAAATAAACTCGCTGACAGCAAGGCGATAGATGACACCTTTCTTAACTTCGCCAGCAGCCCTCAGGGGATGAGCATTCTGAAAGAAGCAGGCGTTGATGCATTAAAAGACAATAGTTATGTCGCTATTATCAATACGGATTTAATTGATAATATTCGTTTGCGCTCTGCAGGTGGAAATATAAAAGCAGAAATGACGAAATATATAGATAAGGCATTAAGTAACGTTGCTCAGGATGCATCAAGATTGTCAAATATATTGCAAAAGGAACAGAATCTTTCAATACATTATGAAGCCATCCGTTCTGAACTAATAAATCTTACAGTGGCTCAAAACCGGCCCGAAGAAGCTGAAAGATTGACAGCTCTACTTACACATACATTCGTTGAAACTATTGATAGTCCCCCTGATAGAAAAACAAATATTACCCCCTTAAACCGACTATATGCGGAGGCAATAAGAAGCCTTGACCTGAATCACGATGATAGCGCTGCGCAACTGGGTCGCATTATTGATAGTGCTGTTGTAAACATAAACCCTGACCAGAAATTCGTTGCTGAACCCAATAAACCAGAGCCGGCAATTCCTGCTAACGAACAGAATCCCGCGCCGACTGAGCCGGAACAACCTCAACCTGCAGATGTACGCGATGAGCCATCCCCCATGCCCCCAATAGAATCTGACGTTTTAATTCCTGATACGCAGAGCAACCCGGATGGGACGCTCGTGACATCTCCCGATGATATCGGTCAGAGTAGCCAGAGCGTCGCCGAAGCAGGATCGTATGCACCGTTACCTGACCTGGATGATTATGCAGACATACGCGCGCAAATGGACGACCCACAGTTTGGTGAATGGATGCACAGTCAGTCTGACGACTTACCCCATAAGCCTGCTCAGGAACAATTTACAGCCCACGAACTGCAGGAAACGGATGAACAGGCTGTAAAACCTGAGGCTGCATTGCATGATAAAAACGCTGAGCCCACGGCGCCGGTCTCGTCTGAATTACCAATCCCTCCACAGTCCCCCGGAGCACCATTAACCGGGAAAAAACAGGAACAGGCACAGACAGCCAACGCAGATGCAGACATGCCAGAGCTGAATCCAAACTGGACGAAAACTGCAGAGAATGAGGTGAATGAAGCGGATGGGCTTGTCTATGGACCGCGAAGACCGGAACCGCTGCAGCGGGAAGATCTGGATAAAATCATCAAAGCCTTGTCAACAGAAGAGCAGCGCGACAACACGGTGCTCTACCGCCTCGACGGGGAAGATGCCTTTCGCGATCTCGGCAACCGCCTCGAAATGTGTAACGGTGCAAGTCAGGACAAACGAAGGGTACTCGCCGCGCTGGCGGTTGCATCACGCTTTTACGGCGGCGTGGTGGAGCTAACCGGCAGTATGGAGTTTAAAGAGCAGGCTATGCGGCTCATTATCGAAAATGACCTCGATATCCGCATGAAGTTGCCTGCACAGCGCGCTCAACTTGAGGCACTTCGGCAACAGATGGGGACGACCAGTGATTCAATCACAACGCATATACCTACGCCAGACCTGAATCGGCAGACACCATCACCTGATGCCGCACCACCACAGTCATCGGCAACAGCCGCACCTGAAGCTGTTTCCTCTAACGCGCCAGGTACACCAACACCCCCTGCATCACCGAACCCGGTATCACAGGCACAAGAACCCGGCGCGCCTCAGCCGGCGTTTTCATCCTCTACTGAGGCTGTCGCGTCAAAGGCTGCCGACAGTATCCGGGTCCCGGAAATGCCCGCTGAACCAGCGCCCTCCGCACTGAAGCCAGGACAAAGCATCACGGCGGTATTGAAAAACTTTGGCGAGGCGACCTACGAAAATAAAGAGAAAAAGGGTGGGAGCTTCTTTATCGAGCTACAGAACCGTGGAGGGAGTCATACCTACTGGGGGCAGGATTTAAGAGAACTTATCGAAAACCACAAAACCGGTGATGTGGTTACACTGACGCTTAACTCCCGTGACAGCTGGCATGTACCAGGAGAGGAAAATGGACGCGTAAAAAATAACTGGTCATTGACATCCGCCTCGACGGGCCTTGCCGTGGCGCACGATCGGCCAGAGCAGGGGCAACCCCTGCAAGTTTTTCCGGTCGATACGTTTGGCCGTCTCACTCAGCAAATCCGTCAGGCCTGGCCCGAGTACACCACAGACCTGAAGTTGCCACCTCGCCTGGAAGAACGGCAGTTTTATCTGGGTGAAGACAGGCACCCGGTGAAGTCACCGGTAGCTGCAGCAAGCATTTTGCCACCATCCACAGACGCCCCAGACAGGTTGATACCCGTTATGGCCTCCATGGACACACAGTCAAACCAGTTAGACCTGCTGCTTGTACAGTCAGCGGGGGAACACCTGCAGGGTATGGTGCGACTGGATGGCACACTGTATCCGGCACTGGCCACACCAACTACCGACAATAGTCAGTTGGTTATCAATGCCATCACCGACGACGGCCCCCGCTTTGCGGGTTACGGGCAGGCGGTGAATTTCGAACCCGACGGCACCACCCGTGCCGCACCTCAGCTGATGAAGTTCCACCTGAAAGGTCGGGAAGAGGATACACCGCTTCCTGCCCGACTCTACACACCGGAAAAACAGGCAGACACCCTGTTCCAGCGTCTGGGTTTTGAACAGACCTGGAAACAATGGGATGACGCACGAAAGCCGGAGGGCAGACAGGAAAAGGCGCTTCATCAGGAACACTCCCACAGCCCCGGCCGCTAAGCCGATAAGGAGAGAGAATGCGATATCACATGCTTAAAGCCGGACTCCTGTCCGGCTTCTTGCTTTTTTCTACCACCGCTGCGGCGGCGACCTGCCGAGCAGGAAGTGCCGCTGAAGCGGGTAGTCAGGCTGGTTATGAGCGAGCCAGGGCGGCCGCAACAGCCTGGGAACAACGCGAAAGCAATGTCTCATCCTCCCTGCAGTCCTGTCTGTCCCGTATCAAGAGCGTCAAAGTGAGCCTGCCGCAATTCCCCGGGCTCGATGACATCATTTCTCAACTGGAAAATAAGGTCTGCGAAGCTGCCCTTGATAAGGTCAACGAACAGATTCCAGACAACATCGATCCCTGGAAAAACTTCAACTCCTGAAACCTATGACAAAACTGACTCAACCGGCCCCCCCTGCAAAGGGGCGGGCCTCCTCCCCTGCGGAGGATCCACTGAACGATGCTGTGAAAATGATGATCACGGCAGAAAAACGCCAGAAAATGGCACCAGAGCTGATGAAAAGTAATCTCCGGCTGGGGACTGGTCTACTTATCAGCATAATCCTCAACGCCGGTTTAACCTGGGCTCTGATACAACAGCCACGAGATTACTTTGCCACCGACAGCGGACGCCTGATTCGCCTGGCTCCCACATCCGAACCAGCATGGAGCCAGGACGATGCAATCGCCTTTGGCAGCAAGGCTCTGATGCGGGCCTTTAACCTGGACTTCGTTCACTATCGTGAGCAGGTATCTTCTACGGCCTCGCTGTTCTCTGAAGAAGGGCACGCCAGTTACATCCAGGCACTCACTAACTCCAATATCTATGATGCCCTGAAGCGTGAACGTATGAACCTTACCGGCTCCGTTGGGGCTGGTGTCGTCATCCGGCGTGGACGCCTGTCTGATGGAACCTGGTTCTGGACTATGCAATATCCGGTACGTCTGCGTCTGGTTGGTCAGACAACCAGCAAGCCCGAACAACCTTTTGTTTTCGAAATCACCATCCAGCGCGTAGATCCACGACAGAAACCTGTCGGGATGGAAATCCGCCAGATGATCTCACGCAACGCCCCCCGCAACCTCTGAGGCTCCCGCCATGAAACTTCGTTATCTCATGACCACGCTACTGCTGTGTGGTCCGGCTCTCGCAGTCGCTGCTGACAATACTGGCTGGCAGAACGCCAGGACACCTGGCGCAACAAGTGCAGCTCCAGCCCAGCAAGGTGCTGAACCACATACAACGGACGTACCCGCAACCCGGATTAGTGGGGAGTTACCGGCACCAGGACAAAGCTCACCGCTGGTAGACGAAGCGGCAAGCATGGACTCGCCTCTGTCAGCGGATGAGATACGCGAACTGCGTCTGCGACTGACAGACAACGAGCGGTCGGTAAATGCTCCAATGATAAGCGTGGTTCCGCGCATCAGTTCGTTAACCCTTAATCTTTCACCAGGAGCCAGTATCCCGTTGGTACGTACGGCCATGAACAACCAGAGCGTCGTTACCCTGACAGACATCAGTGGTGCGCCGTGGCCACAGTCGGATCCGCCAATTAATGCCAGTCCGAAAAATTTTGATGTGAAGTTCAATGCTGGTAGCAACATGCTAACTATCACCCCACTGCGTCCGTGGGCGGCAGGAAACATATCCGTCTATCTTAAAGGACTCGATGTACCGGTCATGATTAACGTGACAAGTGGTGAGACAGACACCCGTACAGCCAGCCAGGAGATCGACAGCCGACTGGATTTACGCGTCCCACGCCTGGGTCCCGGCACCATGGCCCCAGGCGCGCCAGTCGATAAAATCGCACTCCATAGTGCCACTTTGCAGGCCTTTCTGGATGGCACTCCACCAGAAGATGCACACCGCCTCAAATTCCAGGGCAACGTTCCTGACACTGTTATATGGCAAAGCGGTGATGATCTGATGGTCCGTTCCCGGGCAATGCTTCGCGATGAGTTTGAACAGACACTCTCTTCAGCGGACGGCACACATCTCTGGAAACTCCCCCTCACCCCGTTACTGACCTTCTCAGTGAACGGGAAATCCGTTCACGTCACGCCGGAGCTTCAGTAATGAGCGCAGAACAGGATGCCGGAAATAACGGCAAAAAACTTATTTCAATAATCGGATTTGGAGCCCTGGTTTTACTGACTGCCGGTTACTGGTTAGTGTCATGGCTGGCACATGACCCTTCAGGAAAGGATTCTGCCGTCAATCTTAACGGCACTGCCTCAAGTGCCGTAACCACCACAACAGAAAGCCCGCGATACCGTGAGCTACTGAAAGCCTCAAACGACTTAGGTGCGCAAGAAGCCGCACGAACTGATTCATCTTTTATCGCCAGCCTCCCGGTAGGCCTTGAAGTCACGGAACCCCCGCCTGATAAGCCGCCGGTAACAAAGCCGGCATCACAAGACTCGCCATCTCCACAGTCGGGAAAATCGTCACGACGCACGGAAAACACGGCCGGAGAAGAGCAGGCAAACGAGAAGCGCCAGGCTCAACTCCAGAAACTGCTCACGAGAATCAGTGCCGCGCAGGCGGGCGGTGACGCACCGGTTCTGGCCACTGCACTGGCCAGCGTTACGCGGACTTCACCAGAGTCTGGTGCTGGCCGCCAGGCAGAATCCACAGCTAAAACAGAAAGCGCACAGGTCTTCATCCCTGCACTCACTCGTGCGTCCGGTTATATGGAGACTGCCGTGGATTCGGATAACCCCAACTCAGAGGTGGTTGCGGTCATACCTGCAGGGCCGCTGGCTGGCGCCAGACTCCATAGCCCTTCAGTAAAACTTGCCGGAAATGGACTCGATATCAAATTCACCAGTATGAGCTGGAAAGGAATGGAACTGAACGTAAAAGCAAGCGCACAGAGCGAGAAAAACCTGATGTCTTCAATAGCTTCCGATGTCAACCATCGATGGGGGACACACATCGTTCTACCAGCTGTATTAGGTGGTCTTGGAGATCTGGGGGGGCTGTACAAGGATGCTAATACTCAAGTCATGCAGTCCAGCGTCGGAACAGTCACCGGACGCGTAGGGAAACCTGACGGCAGCACAGTAGCTGGCGTAATGGTCGGTGGCACAGCACAGACAGGTGCGGAAGTCATCAAACAGGAGATGGCCCGCGAGCCGTTCCGCCAGGTAACAGTTAAGCAGAAAGAGGTTATCTCCATTCTCTTCGTTGAATCAGTAACTTCAGACGACATTATCAGTAATAAGAAGGCCGCACTCTCCGCTGCCAGTACATCAGCACCAACACCTGTTGCAGCAGAGCAGCAAACTGAATCCCGCCTGCAGGAAGCTATAGCGCGCCGCCAGGCTGAAATCCGTCGTCAATATGGCGACACCGTACCCGTGAGGAACAATGATGAATCAGCAAATTGACATACCTGAAGAAGATACGCTGGAAAACGAGGATGATTTTGGCGCGCCAGACCCCCGTCAGAAACCACCTTTATGGAAACGGGAGCTGCTGTTTGGCTATTCTCTACCGTGGCTTCTCGGGATAACTCTTCTGGCAGTGGCCAGCCTCTGGTATCTGTTCGGTCCGTCACTGTCATTTACAAATAACACACCGTCTGAAAGCAGCTTCAGTGAGGTTGAAAGTACGCTCGACGGTGCACCGCAAAATGCAGTTGAGACTATCCAGCACACGAGGGCTTCGATCCCCGTAGCGCAGCCAGCGACACAAATTGCACCTCCGATGCTCCAGGGCGATACGGCGAGCATGATGACGGATATTCGTGACGAGCTGAACGACCGTGATCGAAAGATAAATGACTCTATGACGTCACTGAAAGACAGCGTCACCCGTCTGTCTGATGCTATCAAGAGGGATGAGGCATACGCGGTAGAAACGCGTGCCCAGCTTAATGACCTGATACAAAAGCTGGCAGTACTGGAAGCCCGGGCAAGCGTCACTGATACCTCAAAACCCGCTTCCAGGTCCCAAAAACGGCAGGTAGCCAGTGCTATTTCAGGCATGAAAATCATGTCACTGGAGTCGGGAATGGCCTGGATTAAATGGCAGGGCAGTACCTGGTCCGTCCGGGAGGGGGATACGCTGGGTAAAGTCACTATTCGTCAGATTGATCCCGCCACACGCTCTGTGGTGACAACAGGAGGAACCCTGCGCTAATGGCACTGGATGCCATTACGCTAATAGAGAACCTGGCTTCGGGCATCTTCACCGCTGGACTGGATTTACTGTTCAGTTGGTCTGAGATGATTGGTTTTTTTGGCCTCATCGCCCTACTGGTCCGGCAACGTTCCAGTCGTGGTCCCTTATCCCCGGGCAGGTTCGCTATTGGCCTTTTTTCCTGCGCCGCACTGGTATCCCTTCCCTCCATAATTAATGCCAGTGGTGCTCAGCTTGGTTTTGGCGCTACATCCTTTGATGCAATCGCTTATGTGCAGCCCGCCACCTACGGCGTTGCTGCAGGGGCCGCTAACGCCGTGCTTTCCCTGGTTCGGCTCGCAGGTGTGGGATTTGTCTATGCAGCACTAGATATGTTTCGACGTTCAGAACTTGAAGGGCATACCGCGCTCAGTTCAAGCGAAAGCATTCGTGCCGCGACCGTAAAACTGATGGCCGGAACCGCGATGGTCTTTTCACCTCAGCTCATCGATGCCGCGCTCGCCACCTTCGGACTCGCTTTTTAACACCATTCGTTTTTTTATAACCCAAGGAGACACCATGTCACTTTTCCGTGCTATTTCCGCGCGTATTTATGCCGTTGTTATTTTCTGTCAGCTGACCATGATGAAGTGCCGTGAGCGAATGATTCAGGGGTTGTGTGCCCTGGCCACGTTCCTGTTACCCGGCATGGCCTTCGCCGAAGGCGATCTTGCTGACATGCTTAGCAGCGCCGCTGCCGGTGCTAAAAGTGGTAAAACTTCTGGCCTGGAAATTGCCCAGGCGATCGGAGTATTCATCTTCATCGGTTCCCTGCTGGCTTTCAAAAAAGTTGGTACCAACCCGCAGATCACCGTGGGCCGCTGCTGTGCAGGTCTGGCTATTGGCGGTCTGCTGGCCGTTGTCCCTGAAGTTATGAGTCGTACCCAGAAACAGCTTGGTACCAGCTCCGTCAATATCAGCTAAGCACAGGAAAGGGTCGGTGTTTACCGACCCTTTCAGGAGAAAACGATGAGTAATAAGAAAAAGACACCTGACCTTCGGTGGCTACATTCACTTCCAGTACCTGATGTTGTCCATACCACAGCCCCCCAGCTTCCTGCCCCTGTGAGCGTTTCAGGGGGACGCTGCTATTGCTGCGGTGCTGATATGAAACATCTGTTTATGTTACCAGAATCCCTGCCCTTAACCCGACTTGCGGAAGAAGCACATGATGCAAAGGCCAGACTCGTCAGAGCGAAAGATACGCTGGCTCAGCTGGCGTCCCGCCCCACGCCACAGGTACCGGCTGAATACGAAAAACATACTCGTGCACTGAAAGCCGCACAAACCGGGATGCAGCACGCATCACTTGCAGCCCGCCGCCTTGCCCTGCGCCAGATTCCCACCGCGCTTCTGACCGATACCGGTTTACTGTCTGATACTGAATATGCTGAGTTCGAACGGCTCACGCAGCCGTTTAATCTCTGTTTTATCTGCCACGCCTGGCATGCCCTCAACGGGTTTGCTGCTGCTCAGGGGGTAATGGTCTGGTTACCGGATCTGCATCCACGTAATGTCGTCGCCCTGAACCGAAAAGCGCTGCAGGCCGTCTTCAGCAACATTCCTTACAAAATTCGGGAGGGTCGCCGGGTGCTGTCGGAATTGACCCGGCATCGATTGCCTCTGGAAGAACGTTTCGGAGGGTGGCGGCCTGCTGATTATGCCGACGCGCTTAAACGCTTCCCGCCAGTCATTCGCGATGACATGCGACAGAAAATGAATGGAGTGGCGTTGATCCTTACACCGGATTCAGTAACGGACAGTGACGTGCTGTCAGAAATCCCGCAGAAAAAAATAGTATCGGCGCTGCCCACTGGCACCACTGTCACACAAAACTGAAGCGCACCTCGTCACACAGATGCGCCATCGAGCCCATCAATACACGCCATCCTGGTGGAGTCTTCACTGCTATGAATATCAACCGCCTTGTCTTCGCCATTGAAGACGTTATGAACACCTTTTCCCGTTTCACCATCTCTGCTGACTTTGTCGACTATTGCGACATTCGCACTGTGATCGGACTGGACAAACACGACCTGGAACTCAGACCCTGGCTGGAAGCACCTTATATTGGCGTAACCCATCATGGTTATTACCTCTCTGCATTTGAAATTTCCGGGGCATTGCGTGAACTATCAGAAACCGCCTCAGCCGACCATCCGGATGCGTTTGAAGGAATGATCGCGCACCTCACATCCACACTCAGTACGACCTGGAAAAATACCGGCCATAAGTTGGCCTTCATTTTTGAACGAGATCCGGAAAAAGGGCGTGACGAAGTCAGCACCATGATCGCCCCACAAAAACGCTCAATTCAGCACATCGGCATCCAGTTGGATGACCTGCTCAATGAAAAGGTAAACGTAATTTCACCCTGGCTTGTCCGTGAGCGATGCTGGCTTGCCGTCTGGAGTTCACCGACACTGGTGAGCCATCAGGAAAGAGCAGATTTCAATACCACCGTTCGGGCTATCCAGGATAAAGCGCCGGTCGCGCGCTTTGGACAGGAGCCCTGGCGCTGGCAAATGTCTGGTCTGAAGATCAGGCATGACAGCTTTATCTCTACTCTTGAAAAAGCACTCGTACGCGGCGGAGACGGCTTACTTGTCCGCCTGCTAGACGTGCCTGAGTTCTGTAACGAAATCAGACGTGAAACAGCACGTAACAGCACATCGGCAGCATGGCGCCCGGCACTGCCGGGGAAAGCCGCACCCTCGGGTACGCTTCAGGATGATGACGCCACGGCTCTGCTTGCTCCCTTCCTGAATTTTCAGGTTTTTGGTTGTACACCAAAAACTGAAGGTAATCTTGTGTTTGCAGAGGGACTATGGCATGGCATGGTAGCCATAACTCTGCCTCCTCAGAACCCCAGCCCCTTCAATGAACTGGTTAAACTGGTTCCACGTGCCGTTCCCTGGCGTATTCGGATCGATATAATGCCGGGTGGGATGAAGGCGCTGGGCTGGAAAAAGAATATTTCATCATTTGGACAATTTATTCCCTCCATTCGTCCTCTTTACGACGCTTTTACGCAGTTGGCTGAAACGGATGAACGAGATCCAGTTTGTGTGATGACCATTGTGGCTTCCACCTGGGGGCGTACCCGTGAAATATGCACCCGTAATCAGATGCTGCTTGAATCAGCTATGCAGGGATGGGGAGTCTGTAACACGACCACAACCTTCGGTGATCCACGTCGGGGATGGGTAAACAGCATGCTGGCAGCGTCAGCAGGTTCAGGCCCCGTCCCGCTTTATCCGCCACTATCCCATGCGCTTTCTATGCTGCCCTTCAACCGACCAGGTTCCGTCTGGCGCGGGGAAGGTAATTTGATGCTGCACACTGAAGACGGCTGCGCCTGGGAAGTTGGGCTGGGTTCTTCACGACAGAACAAGCACACCGAACTTGCACCAGGTGACTCAGGTCTTGGTAAGTCGGTACTGATTAATACCCTGACGGAAATACAGGTATCTTCCGCCCAAGTTTCACTTCCCTATGTGGCGCATATCGATAAAGGGTTCAGCGCTATGGGGTTCATCCAGCTGATTCGTGACAGTCTGCCGGAGGAGCGAAAGGACGAAGCCGTCGGTATTATTCTCAGCAACGACCCGTCTAAGTCGCGCAATGTTTTCGATATCCTGTACGGTGCCCATAAGCCAGTAACGCCGGAGAAGCAATTTATCGCGTCCATGTTGATGGCCTTCTGTATAGAACCGGATAAAGGGACGCCTCCTAACCCGACCGATACCCGGCAGATAGTGAACCGCCTGATTGATCTGGCGTTCGACATGCGCAGCGGTATTGAGCCAAACATGTTCCGGTCAAACGTAGAGCCAGAAGTGGATGAGGCACTGGAGTCATCCGGGTTGAGAGATGAGCACGATCAGGAATGGTGGACTGCGACGCCATGGTATGAAGTACGTGATCTCCTCCATGAGCGCGGGCAGTTATCCGCGGCTCAACGGGCGCACTATCAGGCAGTACCCGAACTCGCTGATATGCCAGCGCTACTACGCAGTGAGGCAATTCAGGAGAGTTTTGGCAGAGTACAGCGTGACGGTTCACAGGAGCCACTGCTGGAATACATTGAGCGTTGCATGATTCAGGCTCGTCAGGACTATCCGATGATGGCCAGTCGGACTCGTTTCGCGCTGAACCCGAACACACGCATTATTGCCGTAGACTTAAACAACGTCGCCGGCGATAAGACTCCGGCAGGCAGACTGAAAACCGGCATAATGTTCCTCTTTGCTGGCCACATAACAGCTGGTGATTTTACGCTTCCTCAGTATCAGGAAGAGATAGTGAAAACGGTGCCGGAAGCCTATCTCCCGGGCATTATGCGGCGTATCAACCAACTCGACAGCGAAATGAAAACCAAAATCTACGACGAGTTACACAACGTCAAGGGCATTGATTTCATCTTCGAAGCGCTGGACACGCAGGACAGGGAACAGCGTAAGTTTGGCATCCGCACGGTGTTAAGTACCCAGTTCCTTACCGACTACCCGAAAAGCCTGCTCGATTCTGCCAACACCCTCTGGCTGCTGCGCTACCGCCAGGAAGACATCCCTCTTTTACGGGACAGTTTTAAGATCCCCGAACACAATCTCCATGCTTTCCTGCGTATGCCAGCCGGTCCTGCTGCAGACGGTAGTGGAGTACCGATGCTGTGTATGATGCGCACGACCCAGGGCACGCTGGCGCGGATTGTCCGGTTTACGCTCGGACCGCTGGAGCTGTGGTCGCTTAACTCAGACAAAAAAGATGGTGCGCTACGCAAAAATCTCTCCGCGACGATCGGCACTGCCCGTGCCCGTCAGTTGCTGGCAGATAAGTTCCCACGTGGGTCTGCAAAAAAACTCATTGAGTACAGAGAGCGTAACAGTGGCGTCCGTGGTGATAAGGGTGTCATCGAACTGATGGCGGACGAAATGATTAACGAACTGGGGTATGACCTGTGATGTGTTCCATCCACCTGACGCCACGCTGCCGTCGCCCGGCAAAGGGACAGGTCAGACTTTCACGCCTGATGATCGATGTTGACGGCGTGGAGTTTGTTCTACCATCTCGTCACTTTCGTACAGACAGTGCAGTGAACTCTCGTGCTGTATACGCTACTGATCGTCGGGCTCCACAAGAAGCCTGTGGCGTTCTTCTTACGATCAAAGATCGTCCTCGCCAGTTGGTTACTACGGCCATATGGCAGGTAAAAGAGCCAGGCGAACAGGTGCGAGAATCGCGTCATGTGGTCCAGTGGCTGTTACCTGAGGATATAAGGACGGTGTTAAGTGATGATACCTGGTTATGGCCGGAGGGGGCAGAGACCCCACAACTCAGCCCAGGAGACTGGCCGGTACTGGATATTACCCCTTCAACTCACTCACGGATCGCTCGTCGTGGGTTGACTATCATAGACACCCGCAGCCGGGAAGGACGTATCAGCAGACGCTTTCAGACCTTCCCTCTGGTAGCCCTCGCCCCCGACCCACAGTCAGCTCGCCTTCCCAACGTATTTACCCCGCTCAACTAAATGGAGAATTTCATGATACAACGCCATCTCCCCGCGCTGGCGCTTGCCATCGCGTCCAGCCTTCCCACAGTTGCCAGTGCTTTCACCGTCAACGTGAACTCCAGTGTTCCGATAACTACTCAGGTTCTGCCTGAGATGGCCACCATCCAGGCAACGCTGGTCGAAATACTACAGATGCAGCAGGCCACCGGTACAGCAATCACACAGAATGCTGACAAGCTCGGCGCGCTGATTAATCAGGATGGACAGGCCACCCGTCAGCAAATGATTTTCAATAATGAAACCCAACGGCTGGAAGAAGCTCGACAGAGTTTTTCGGTACCGGATTCGATCTGCAGTGATTCAGCCTCCGGCGTTGCTGCACAAAGTAAAAGTGCGTCAGGTAGTACCGCATCAAAACTCTCTTCCGGCAAAGGCGTTTCCAACTCAGCGGTGCGTAAGAGGATTTCCACTGCATCAGAAGAGCAGGCCCGCGACGCTTATGACGGTGCGAACGTGCATGCAGCGTACTGCACAGCAGCAGAATATGAGCGTTTTGGTGGGACGGGGATCTGCCCAGCCGTCAGCAAAATGCCCGGTGGTGACAGCCAAGTACGCTCGATCTATGGTGGAGCAGGACCGGAAGGGACGGCACCAGCACTGTCCTGGACACAGGAACAGACCGACGCCGCAATGGCCTACATGAAAAACACATCGCGCCCTTCGGCCGGTCGCACGCCCGGTAAAGGTGAAGTCAACACCGTAACCGGACGGACGTATGTAGGATTGCTCAACGAGTACAACGGTATCACCGATGCCGCCTCTGAACCTCAGCTCTCGCTGATTGCCGACAGTAAGCCCAGTGAAACCACCCGTGATGCCCTGAAAGAAGCACTGCAGTCCCCTTCCGCAGCGCAGTATTTTGATGATGTGGCTTCACCGGAGGCGAAAGCGAAAGGCTACATGAGCCAGCGAGAATTTGAATCCTTTGAGGCCGGACGTCGATATGCCAATACAGCCTATCTCTCTGACCTGCAGCAAATGAACGGAGATAACCTTATGCGCGAACTCATCCGAACCACGGCGCAGATGAACTGGCAACTTAATGACATTAAAGAGTTGATACGCAAAGGGAACGTTATCGACGGCCAGTTGCTCGCTGCCTTTGCCCGTCAGTCCTATGCCCCACGACTAAAACAACTCGAATCAGCCATGAACCAGGGAGCGGCCAAATGACATCTGAAAAAATAGTCTCACGAAAAAAAAGCCTCACCGGGCGTATCACCATCGGATTGCTTAGCATCTTTCTACCTGTGCAGGAAACAAAGTGGTTTCTACGATCAGCTCGACACATGACATCACGCAATCTGGAGCGAATGCGTGATGCCTTTCCTGAGCTTAACACCGACGACAAACTGCCTGCTTCTCCTGATTGGGAAAAAGCCGTTGAGGAATCCGGCTGTACTACCGAACAGCTGGATAAGGGGTATGTTAGCCAGCGCCGGCGCTGGCGATTTCTGTTCTGGCTTATGATTATACTCGTTCCGCTTGCACCACTGACAACATTCATTATCGGTGGGAGTATCACTGCACACCAGATCAGCACCTGTGTGGTGCTGTTTTCCGGCGCTGGCGTGGCGTGGTCAAAAGCGCTAATCGTAACCTATCGACTGTGGCAGTTACGCAACCGGCGTGTGAGTCTTGCTGAAGGAGGCACCTTTCAGCATTTCAGGACGGAAACACATGCCTTACGAGATTCCATTCTCGGAAAATAACGGCCCTCTTCTGCCCCAACCGCCATCCCGGCATTCATGTTTTATCCGGAGTTACCGTGAAAAATCTCATTCGTGCGCTTTGTGCAGGGCTGCTTATACCTGTTATCCCGGCACGCGCCGGTGTCACTTACGATGATATAGTCTCTGCTGCGACCAATGCCCAGGACCTTTCCCGACAGGCTCTGGTCACTATCTTCGGCGACGTGGTGCTAGACCCTCTCGCCGCCGGTAATACCACGATGATCGGGAATCTGTTTGCGCTGTTTAACGGAATTATTGCCGTCCTTGCCGTCGTCTGGTTTGTGATTATTGGCCTGAAGCACATCAACAAAACGGGGCATCAGGGCAAGGTATTCAGTGGCGATCGCGATATCACCAGTACACTGAGTACAGTCTCAGGATTCTTGATGATTATCCCGACAGCCAATGGCTGGAGCATGTCTCAGCTCATCATCCTCTGGGGCGCATCGATTATGGGCGTGGGCTCTGCCAACCTGATGGTGTCCAAAGCTGCAAGTGATATTGCCAGCGGCTACTCCCTGACGGTGCAGCCCACCCAGGCCTCGACCCGTACATCTGCACGCGGTATTTTTGAGATGCAGCTGTGCAAATACGCCATCAATACGGCACTGGACGATTACAGCAGCACTGCCAATTCCACCACAGCAAAAATGACTGAGAGATTCGGTTCGTCTGGAGGAAATTATACCTACCGGGTCACGAACGGCAGTGGAGTGTGTGGCACAGCAACAATTCCGGAACAACAGAAATCAGGCTCCTCGTCTGGCTCTGGGAGCTTCTTTAATCCCTTCAGTAATAGCGACACACGTGAAGTCGTGGACGCACAAAACAAAGCGATGGAAGCCATGATTCAGGATATGGATAGCGCTGCCAGCGAGTTTGTTACAGGATTTATGAATAAGCGAACGACCGGAAACGGCACACTCCCGGATATAGAAACGCGCATTCAACGAGCTGCCAACAACTATGAACAAACAGTACAGCGTGCGCTGCCGGCACAGAGTGAGCAAAATGGCATTCAGGATGCTGTCAGGAATTACCTCGATACATACGGCTGGGCGTCTCTCGGCGCCTGGTATCAGACTTTCGCAACGGCCAACCAACGCCTGACTGAAGTTGCCAGTCGCGCACCGGCGACCAGTGGGATGTCCTCTCTAGGGGAAATTGGCAGCGGAGAACTTTTCAGTGCAGTAATGAGCGCATACAGAACTCAATTGCAGAATTCGAGTTACAGTCCGGCGTTGGGGACCACTATCTCAAACGATGAACAAACGGCAGTAGATGGGAATGATCCAAATAGTTATTTCATGAAAACTGTCGGTGGGCCCATGCAGAGGTTAACCAACTACTTAGCAACTTCATTAAGTGGAACAGGTTCTGTAAATGGGCAAGTTAACCCGCTTATTAAGATGAAAAATGTAGGCGATTACACGTTTGGAGCTGCCGAAGGCACATTAACTGCATACACAGCTGTTCGAATCATTGCAGCTGCTGGGGAAGGAAGCTTGGTAGGTAAAGCGCTAGATTTATCTACCGGCACAGTCAGCGCGATTAATAAAGGTCTGGATGCTATATCTCCAGCAATATACTTCCTGCTGCTGCTCATGTTTACGGCTGGGTTTACCTTATCAATCTACTTACCGTTTATACCATTCATTTTCTGGATGACAGGGATTGGAAACTGGATTGTCAGTGTTCTTGTTGGCTGTGCTGCAGGCCCTCTGTGGGGAGCTACACATCTAGGTACTTCACAGGATCGAGGTAGTCGTGCTGCGTACGGCTATATCTACTTGATCGACACGATGATACGCCCAACCCTCATGGTGTTTGGATTCTTTTTCGCATCTGTCGCGATTATAGCTGTAGGTACAATCTTACACGCATTGTTCGGAGCAGCTCTGGTCAATGTTCAGGCAAATTCTTTGACCGGAGTTTTCAGTCTTGTTGGATTCTTAATGATTTATGCACGCCTGTGTACAGCACTGGTATCCAGTATGTTTGCATTACAGGCATATCTACCGGACTACGTGATTTCATTCTTGGGCGGAAGGGATGCAGCCAATACCCTTGGCAGTATGGCTGGCTCAGTGAAAGATATGTTTATAGCCGGTGGGAGAAATATACGCCATACCCCTGGAGTTAATACAAAGGGTATGAATGGCCCCGATGGAACAAATAATGATGGAATCAAAAGTTGAGATGTGGACATCTATCCAGTAGTGCTATAATATTGATTGAAATACCTAAGGAGGGTTGACTGTGAAAGATAGATTCCCTAAATGGTGGCTTCCATATTATGTAGTCAGAACTCTATTCTTGCGGTTCGGAGTTATTACATTAGTTTTACTTGCTCCGCTATTTACTTTATATGTATCGAGCGGGGATTATGTTATTGGAAGTGACTATATTTTTCTCTTTAGTCTTTGGTTTATGCTGTTCGCCCCATTCATCATAAATTACGGCATAGCCAATAATCGTAAAAAAAAGATCCTTGCTGTTATTGAGAAAATCAAGGATACAGGGCACTTCAAGCCGGACATCAACTCAGAAGGCTGGCTCTTCTGGCAAAGTACCTATCTGGGTTTCGACTTCCAGCAAGGAACGTTTTTGTACATCAGAATCTATCCTGGCAACGTTATGGATGTCATTGGTTTCGATGCTTACAGCCTTACCCGTACAGAGGTTGAAGACTCAAAGCTGCGCCTGTTCACAAAGTTTACATCGTTGCCGATGATTCTTATTGATACCGGCGCTGCATCCAGTATTGCTAACCATTTGCACGCAATGAACAATAAAGGATACAGCTATAACTTTAACTTCAATGATGTCGTGAATAAAAAACGTGCCGAGATCGAAGTTCTGACAGGACTACCAGTTCCCGTTCTTGCCTAAAACACATCTACTCCCCTCCAATAAATAGCCGGTTTAATTACCGGCTATTTTTATTAAAGTAGATCATTGCCCTGAAAATTCACTCTAAAACAGATAATGATAATTAAAACCACAATCTGACTCCTTATTGATTATTACTCAAATAAAGGGGATCCATATCAGATCCACAATAATTTAATTTTTAACCAATCAATATATTTTCACCTTCCGTTGCCATCAGTAAACACGCCTACAGACTTTAGATAAGTCCATGCGTTGTTGCCCTTTTTTATTCAGTTAGTCTTCATCTTGGGAGTTTATCCATGACATCCGCTCGCGTGGGATCGAATGACCCGCTTGAATTTCTCGGCGCCCTCGCCATCCTGGGAATTATGGTTCTGCTTGTCGCTTGGCTGTACTTGCCCGAGTTTGTGTATTGGTCATGTTTCATTTTGCATATCCTGTGGGGTATGGCTGACTTTGGACCATTCCATACCTGGGCCGCACCGCGCTATAACCTGTTGGCCGTCACCGCCAACAATGCCCAATACATCACGTACGATCAGTGGATCAACGTGATGGAGCAAACGACAGGGATCTTGATGATATTCCTCATTCCCCTGTCCACCGCTTCCCTGTGGAGCTGGTTACACCATCCAGCCCGCAACTGGCAAACTCGGCGGGTACTCGACATAAGTACATTGCCGTTCGCCATGGAAGCTATTTCTCCTGCAATTTCCCCCATCCTTAGTGAGGGAGATGCCAGTCGTCTCTTGTTGGATAAACGTCGTCCGGAAAGACGTCCGGCACAAACCCCGGAAGGTTTCGTAGAAGAACATCAACTCATCAGTAACATGCAGCTCGATGTTGCCCGCTGCCGGGCTGTTTTCATGGCGCAGCTGGGACGTCCGCTGAATGGATGGAAAAGCCTTGCGCCGCATGAAAAAGCTCTGTTCGCAATATTCGGCCTTCAGTTTTTCCTGGACGATCGCCCGGCAGCAAAAGCGCTGATGGATGAACTGAACCGTTCCTGCCGTCTCAAAAGTCGCCGTGATAAGGGGAAATTATCAGTACCAGTCTATGCGCTGGCCAGAACTGCCTTTAAGCGTGTCATCCAGAGCGAAGGCGCGAAAAAGTGGTTGCATGAGCACCGCTACGTCAGAAGTGGCATGGTCTGGCTGTACGCACATGATTTACGGCTGACACCGCCTAACTGGCTATGGCTCAAGGGAGTGGATCGTCCCCTCTTCTATGCCCTGCACCGGGCAAACACCACCAAAGGATTTATTGAAGGAGCGGGTATCGTCGCCGTCGCCCGCACCGAGAGTGAGGCTATCCGGCTTGGCCTGCCCTGCCCGCAAGCCTGCGTCGATGAAGCCATTGAGGGGCTGCGCATCGATATGCTGTCCCTGGGGCTAATCTGGGACGAACCTCAGCCAGACCGGGACCGCAGACGTCGCATCCGGACCAACTGGTCACTGACGGAAGATGTCATCACTCGCCCTGGAGTCGACGACGAGCTCAGCTTCTGAAAATCCGAACATATCTAACGCTAATTAACTTACCGTCTACCGGAGTCTCCTTATGTCACAGGAAAACACTTACACCACCTTTCGTTTTCACGACACCATTGTCGTTTTACATCAACACGGGCACAACGCTCCTCAGGCCCTGCTTATCTTCTGTGCTCCACAGAGGATGGCCATTCACGATAAAAAACTGATTGCCTTTTACGCGTATTCAAAAGAAGCCGTGACGCTTCTTGATGACCCAATGCACGATTCGTCAGACGTCTTCAATACCATAGCGCAACAACTCAAGGCTCAGAGTAAGGCCGTGATAAAACGCCGCATTAAATCCCTTGCGCTTCTCGTCGGGGGTGCACTGATTGCGTCCTCGTTATGGCTCATGGGTACAGGCAACCATACCTCACTCAAGTTCAGTAACACAGAACTGACAGTACCCGCAGGGCCTGTCCCTGTTCAGCTACCTGCAGCTATTCAGGGGCAACCTAAAATGCCGGTTCTCCCGTCGACTGACAATATAGTCAGCCACGCTGCACAGGCTGAATCTGCCAACATGCAGAATATTATGAAGGAAAGCCATGAATCCTTACCGGCCTCTCCTGCTGAAGCATTGCAGACGGCAGCGACACCGGTAACGCCAGCCACACCAGTAAAAACAGAAGCAACGGAACAGTCAGCCCGACAGAAGATGGTAGGTATACTGAAGCGCAGCGCCGATCGGGGTCTGTTCACCATCCCACTCTCAACCGGACATGAACGCACGCTGTATGCATTCCTCGATCCAACCTGTGCGGTTTGCAAAAGCATGGAACCAGCAATCGAACAGCTGGCACAACATTACAACGTGGTCATTTTCCCTGTATCGGTAGTCAATGACGGTGGTGATGCCGTCGATAAAATCATTCCGGTATTGTGCGAAAAAGACCTGGCTGCACGCGCTGTAGCATGGGGCGAACTTTTCCGCCCGGACGCAGGCATGCAGGTTCCTGGACAGGCAACCTCTCAACAGGTGACTTCAGACTGTTCCGCGTCGGCTCAGGCCGTAGTGGCCGTAAACGATACAGGCTTCCGCACATTTGGTTTCTCAGGTACGCCGACAGTGCTGACTGACACAGGTATTCGCCTAGCAACAGGCATGCTGGGCGCGCCGGATAAAATTGCTCACTTCATGAAAATTACCGATCCAATGTCACCAGCACAAGTCGACCGTTTTGTGAATTCCCTCAGCATCCCGGAGTAACCCATGAATAATACGCCCGTAAATCAGGCGCTCATGAAGCGCAATGCCTGGAATTCCCCTGTTCTTGAGCTTATGCGCGACCACCTGCTGTATGCCGGAATTATGGCTGGAAGTGTGGTGGCGAGTTTTATCTGGCCACTCGCCATACCGCTCTTTCTTTTGCTGGCCATAGTGGCCAGCATCAGCTTCGGTACCCACCGCTGGCGCATGCCGATGCGAATGCCAGTCCACCTCAATAAAGTAGATCCGTCTGAAGACAGGAAGGTACGACGCAGTTTTTTCAGAGCATTTCCCTCACTGTTTCAGTACGAAACAACGCAGGAAAGCAAAGGTAAGGGGATATTCTACATTGGCTATAAGCGAATGAATGATATCGGACGCGAGCTGTGGCTCACCCTTGACGATCTGACCCGCCATGTAATGTTCTTTGCCTCGACCGGTGGCGGGAAAACCGAAACCATCTATGCGTGGATGCTCAATTCATTTTGCTGGGGACGGGGATTCACCTTTGTTGACGGCAAGGCGCAGAACGACACTGCACGTACCTGCTACTATCTGGCTCGCCGCTTTGGGCGTGAGGACGATGTGGAGTACATCAACTTCATGAACAGCGGCATGTCCCGCAGTGAGATGATCCAGAACGGAGATAAAAGTCGGCCACAGTCTCACCA
The DNA here is from genome assembly GCF_030332425.1 of Citrobacter sp. Cpo142. NCBI lineage: Bacteria > Pseudomonadati > Pseudomonadota > Gammaproteobacteria > Enterobacterales > Enterobacteriaceae > Citrobacter > Citrobacter sp. Cpo142. Next base: position 52,008 of record NZ_JAOWHW010000144.1, on the reverse strand, counting down.
GTGGAACCCCTTCTGCTACAGCACTGAGGCCTTTGTGGCTGAGACGATGCAATCAATGCTGCCGACCAACGTACAGGGTGGAGAATGGCAGTCCAGAGCTATTGCAATGAACAAGGCGCTGGTCTTTGGCACAAAGTTTTACTGTGTCCGTGAAAACAAAACCATGTCATTGCAGTTGCTCCGCGAGTTTATGCCGCTGGAGAAACTGGCCGGGCTTTACTGCCGTGCCGTGGATGATCAGTGGCCAGAAGAAGCTGTCTCTCCGCTCTATAATTATCTGGTAGACGTACCGGGTTTCGATATGGCCACCGTGCGGCAGCCTTCAGCCTGGACAGAAGAGCCGCGCAAGCAGCACAGCTACCTGACGGGCCAGTTTCTGGAAACCTTCAACACATTCACAGAAACGTTCGGCAATATCTTCGCTGAGGATGCCGGCGACATCGATATTCGTGACAGTATTCACAGCGACCGCATACTCCTGGTGTTGATCCCGGCCATGAACACGTCGCAGCACACAACCTCTGCACTGGGGAGAATGTTTGTTACCCAGCAGAGCATGATCCTGGCCCGGGACCTTGGACACAAGCTGGAGGGACTGGACTCAGAAGCGCTTGAAATCACCAAATACAAAGGCAAATTCCCCTACATGAATTATCTCGATGAGGTGGGAGCCTACTACACTGAGCGAATAGCCGTTCAGGCTACACAGGTACGCTCTCTTGAGTTTGCACTTGTAATGATGAGTCAGGACCAGGAGCGCATTGAAAATCAGACCTCAGCGGCCAACGTCGCAACCCTTATGCAGAACGCAGGCACCAAAGTCGCCGGAAAAATCGTGAGTGATGATAAAACGGCAAGAACAATCAGTAATGCTGCAGGGCAGGAAGCCCGGGCGAATATGGTCAGCCTGCAGCGGCAAGACGGTCTCATTGGCACTTCCTGGATCGATGGTGACCACATCAATATCCAGATGGAGAACAAAATCAATGTGCAGGACCTGATTAAGCTACAACCCGGTGAGAACTACACAGTGTTTCAAGGTGATCCAGTTCCAGGAGCATCTTTCTACATCGAACCTCAGGATAAAACATGCAATGCCCCCGTCATTATCAATAGATATATCACGATTAACCCACCGAATCTTAAGCAACTGCGCAAACTTGTCCCACGAACAGCACAGCGCCGTCTGCCGGCAGCGGAGAACGTCAGCAAAATCATTGGTGTACTTACAGAAAAACCCTCGCGCCGGCGTAAAGCGGCCAGAACTGAACCCTGGAAGATAATCGATACCTTCCAGCAGCGGCTGGCCAATCGGCAGGAAGCACACAATCTGATGACAGAATATGACATGGACCACGGAGGACGGGAAGAAAACCTCTGGGCAGAAGCGCTGGAGATCATCAGAACAACCACTATGGCGGAACGAACAATCCGGTACATCACACTCAATAAACCTGAGTCAGAATCGACGGAAGTAAACGCTGAAGAAATTCAGCTGGCGCCGGATGCAATATTGAGGAACCTGACACTTCCACAACCTGCCTATGTTCCTCCTGCCCGGCACAGAAACGAGCCATTCTTCTCCCCAAAACAGACAAGTTCACCACAGCCAGATATGGAATGGCCAGAGTGACAGTTCAAAAATTTGTCGGGTTTTAGGAACAACTGCCGATAATCAAAATGATATAGCACGAAAGGAAATGAAATGAAGAAACTAATTTTTGCCGCACTCTTTGGTTTTTCAGCCGTTGCCGCTGCAGCGCCCCAACCTGTTGTAGACGCCAATGCCGTGGCGCAGTTGACTGAAATCCGTAACATCCTCCTCACGAACCAGCAGAAGGCGTACGCCTGCTCCGATGGCGAGAAGCTTTATACCGTCGGTTTGCAGATTAAACATGATGGTTCTGAATACAAATGTGTTTTAAAGAATGACCACGCGGAATGGGAAGTAGTTCCACGCATTGCATTTAACTAAAAAAGGCCGCGAAAGCGGCCTTTTTTGTTTTTATAGTTCTGCTTTGGAGGTAGCTGAGTCAAAATTCAGTGCTTTCGAATACGACCGTTGCTCATCCTTAGCGATCTTGCTCGTTTCTTCCATATCAAAGTCCGGATATTTTGTTTTAACCGCTTTGCACAGGTCTTTCAGGTGCCCTTCTGCTTCACATACTGCGTTCCGGAAATCATCATGAGCAGCCTTTGCCAACGGATCAGTATGTACATTGTGCTGATGGCCGAACTTCTGCAGATGAGGGTTATTGGTTTCAACGAAGTACCATGCATAAGAAAATGCCCGCGAGCATGACTTGTAAAATAGCTCTACAGACTTCCTGATTTCTTTGTCATGAAGATGGAACTGAGTAGCCTGAATATAACCCTCAACACCGTAGTGGTAATGAAGTGCCGGAATATATACCCACGTTATTTTTCCGTGATGGAAAAACCAGTCATAAGTAGGCAAGTGCATCTGGCTGAATAACTCATAAAGAGTATTTTTATCTTCCTTGTCTTCTGCAGTCATCTTCTTTTTTGATGGCCAGCGATCCAGTGTTTCGTTCGCTATCAAACAGAGCAGACCCAGCCCCAGACATACCCATCCACTCGTGCTCGTATCTGGTATATTAATGCTTGCGTACCTGGATAAAAATGCGTTCACATAGGGGACCCAAAGTGGCCCTGACAACATCGATATACCGGCAGCTATCAGCGCCCTGGTGACCCACTTACGTAGTTCTGGAAAAAAAACGCGAAATATTTTCCAGAAAAATTGCTCATCAATTTTCAAATCATATTTCCTGGACATACCCTATGCCGCGGTGGAGGCCACAGTGTATTCGTGAAGAAAAAGCTAAGACAAGGCACAGAAACCCTTGCAGGCGACGTTAAAAAGTATTGGAGTAGCTATAACCCTCACTCATTTCTCAAGAGGTCGACATAATCCTTATAGACATAGCTTTTCCCGCGAGCTCTGCCAGTCGTTTCAACAAGAATGCCTGTAGCTTCGAGTACCTTGATCGCAGTACTGGCAGTAGGAAACGTTACCGCAAGTTCAGACTGAGCACGTTCGACAGTTAATCTTGGCATAACTGGCAGTAACTCAAAAAGACGCATGGTTTGCAAGGACGTCGAGGTGTTCGCAAGTAGCATCTTTCGATGCATGGCGATGAGAGAAGCTATCTGAATAATACTCCGTTGAGCCTCCTCAGCAGCTATCTCCACCCCTTCCAGGAAGAACGATACCCATTGCTCCCAGTTCCCATAGCTCCGTATCTCTGACAGACACCGGTAATATTCTTCCTGATGGCTTTTCAGGTACCCGGAAACATATAAAAGAGGTTCGGGCAGGACACCCCATTCTTCCAGCAGGATTGCAATAAGCAGTCGGCCAATGCGTCCATTACCGTCCAGAAAGGGGTGAATAGTTTCGAATTGCGCATGCACCAGGGCAATCTTAACGAGTGGAGGTAACGTCTGATTTTGGTCGTGAATAAACAGCTCCAGATCAGACAAGAGGTTCGTGACTTCTTCCGGGGGAGGAGGAACATAGACCGCATTACCAGGACGAGTTCCGCCTATCCAGTTCTGGCTGGTTCTGATGTTGCCGGGTTGTTTATTAGCGCCACGAATACCATTGAGAAGAACCTTATGCGCTTCCGTAATCAACCGCACCGATACAGGAAGACCTTCAGGTGAGTTAATTTGTTCCCGGACATACCGGAATGCCTGCAGATATTGTGTAACTTCTTCAACATCATCCGCATTGGCAACGGATAAACCTGCTTCGTCATCAAAAACGTCTGTCAGGGTAGCTTGGGTACCTTCCAGCTGGGAAGTTAGCAATGCCTCGCGGCGCAAGGCGCTGTAAATGAGCCACTCTCCGGAGGCAACGAGACCAGACATACCTGAAAGCCTGGCCAGGGCAAGTTCAGCTCGTGTATTTTGTTCTTGCCATACATGGGGATCCAGTTCTGGTTTCGTTGGTGGCAGAGGAAATGGCACAAAGGCATGAACAGCCTCATTGTGGCTTTGGGTGGTTTTGTAGTGGCCTGTTACTCGATTCATTAAAGCTCCTTTTAATAAGCTAGATAGTTATTAAAACATCCTTTAATAACAATATCACTAGTTAAAAAAAGCTTTAATACAGAGGCTGACTCTGTTTATCTTGGCGTCGGTGGTTCCCAGGTATTCTGATGTGAAGCTTGAGCATCCGGAGCATAACTGCTTTGATTCAACACATTTGTGAATTGTTGCTCATGCTCAACACGTAGCTGGTCTACATCCGGCCGTGCGATATGGTATTCAGCTTCATCGCGGTGGTTCACATTGTGCCATGCCACCATTTTGGCAAATGCTGTATTGAACTGTTCATCATTCCCTTCTGGTGCCATCGCGACGGTCGGAGAACGACTGAAGAGAACCGGTGCGACTTTGACCATATCCCGCTTCAGCGAATCGTAATCGCCGGTGTTTCTGAAAATAACCCTGTCGCCATAGTCAGTGCAAATGTGACGACCTGTCTCCGGATCCCGGAACTGGACGCGACCATTTTTCTTCAGTGAAGCCTGTAGGCCAGGTACACCGGAATACATCGGCGTACCACCAGGTTCACAGATAACAACACATCTGCTGTCTGTAGTGGATTTCACTGCATTACCACGACGATCCTTGTAATCCCATCCCCTTAGCTGTGATATCGCAGCCTTGTCACCTTTCACCGCTTCAGCTTCAACCCACTGCCGGTAAGACGGCGGATACCATGTTCCCTGTCCGATGAGTTCAGCGCGTTCAGCTTTCATAGCTTCTTTCAGTGTAATCAGAGCCTGCATACGCTGCAGTTCTACAATATGGTAATACAGCTTTCTCACCAGAGGGTCTCGATGTTCGATACGGATGCGCGCTTTACGCATCCGGCATTCATCATGTATAGCCTGGTAGCGCTCACGACCACGCAAATCCGGACGCTGCCAGTTAGCCCGCCAGGCTGCATAACGGGCTTTCAGATCTTCTCTTGCAGCTGCGCGCGCTTCACGGCGCTGGCGACGCAATTCAGGGTCACGTTTCATACCAGGAATATCGCGATCGCTCACGGCCAGTTCCGGATTGTAACGGCTTACCGGCTTAACACGTTCAAAGATGTCTGCCGGCACTGGAACAAATGAACCAGCATGAGGTTCCGCACGCGCAAGTGTAAGATCCGGATGAACATGACTTGCCTTAACAGGAGTCTGTTCGCGATTATAGGCATCCATCACAACCAGCCCCTGCTGCTCACGAACTAACAACAACCCTTGTTTCGCAAACTGTTCATGACAGCGTTCCCAGGAAAAGTGTTTACTGCTTATAAGCGTTTCAATCTCCTGACGGCAGTGCGAAACAGCATAGCCCCAGAGGCTTTCCTTATCGGAGAAAATCTCGCGTTTCAGGGCTCCCTGTGGACCCGATCCTGTACGCAATTTTCGCCATTCCCGATCGGAAACTGGAGTTGCTTCCAGACCGCCACCAGTGAACTGTTCTGCAGGAGGAACCTGCTGGAAAATGTCTTTTGGTACCGGCTTCCAGCCACCTTTATACGAGTCCAGGACCGCTTTCGTTAGCGCAGGCCATACCCGTTCTGCCCTGACTGGTGTGCGCGTTGGATCATATCCATCACAGATAACCAGTCGATCATGTTGTTCTTTAAGATACAAACCCGACTTTGCGAGGAGTGTATGTACCGACTGTATAGTTCGTTGCGACGGGTCCTGATCAAGTGCAATCAGCGGTGCGCGTAAACGTGCGGTCGCATAGTCAGTTAAGGTATCTTTCTCTGTCATTCGTTCAGGACGCGACGGCACTGTAATTTTCTCAGGTTCGTAACGGCCAACAGCCTGGACTTGCGAAAAGATATCCTGTGCAGGAGGAGTAAACTCACCCAGTTTACGAATAAGTTTTTCGGTATCGAAAGCGTGACCAAATGCCGAAAGCGTTACGCCAGGACGCTCACTGTCCCAGCCATCCTTCACTTTCAGCTCGCCGTTATCCGCTGACAGGAACAAACCTTCTTTAGCAAAACGCTGATGGAGAGAAGACCAGTCAGTCACAGGTGCTTCCCGTAAACCGGCTATAGCAGTGTCAGCGATGTATTCTCTCAGGCTCTGAATACGACCACGCTTCCAGGCACTTTGACGATCACGTTCAATCGAAGTACGACGAACAATACGATTGTCAGGTGCAATCACATAGCACCCATTATCGGGCGAAAAGCCATGCTTAAGCTCCAGCTCACGGCAGGCCTTACTCAGTTTTTCCTGGCTGTAAGCGAGACGGTTAAGATAACCGGTCTCCGGGTGAACGCGGTTTACAGCGATGTGAACATGCAGATTATCCGTGTCAGTGTGAACGGCAGAGACGAACTGATGGCCGGCTAATCCTAGGCGAGAAAGCGTATGGCTGACCGAATCATAAATCTGTTCTGGACGTGGGCTTTCATGCGACTGCCAGCTCAGAATATAGTGGAATACAGGATCACTTTTGTTATGGGCGAACTTCGCTTTACGGGCCGAGAACTCCATCTCTTCGGCTGCGCTTTCAATTGACGTACAGTTGTGGAAACAGGTCACGCCGTAAAAATTTACCCATTCACTGCCGTCCGGCATCACGTCAACAAGCGAGATAAACGACTCATCACGCAGTTTCGTGGCATAATCAACAAGACGAGAAAAGCGACTGCTGTGCGGCATTTCCGGTTTTGTTCCGGATGCTTTAACAGCTTCCATCAAATCATCATCGCGCGGTTCATCACGAACAGAAACGTAAGACACCAAATCCCCAAAGGAGGACTTTCCGTCTTGTCGTTTCGGTGGAATAACTGCGATCATGATGTTCTGATTCTCTCCGTACTAGTCGTTGCTCATAAGTTTTTTTCTGAGCGTGGTGGACAATTCTGATATTGCTACAAGGACCGTGGAGTATTCTTTATCCCCGACTCTTTTCCCTTCAACAAACAGATGCTTTTGCAGTCTTCCCAGCCTCAATAGCTCAGTCATAAAGCTGTCGTCGATGAGTGAAATGACCTTTCTGTTCATCGCAGCGTTACGAATGTAAGCCGATACGCTTTGTCCAACCTCTTCCGCTTTCCCTTCAATTTCTTCGATTTCATCAGGGGTAAACCTCAGAGTCTTGATAACGGTTTTCTGCCGTTTATCACTTCCTCTTCGGGATACTTTGTCGCTCATGTGTGCTCCTTACTCGGGTGTCGGGGCGGAGCCCTGACCAGGTGGCATTTGTAATATCGTGCGTGCGCGGTATTACAAATGCACATCCTGTCCCGTTTTTTCGGCCATTATACGCTTCGCTGGCTGTTTCGCCTAGTGGCGATTTGACGGCATCGGCAGTGCGAGACACTGCCACTTTTTATTTGGCAATGGTATGATTGACATGAAAATCATAGCGGCAATATGTGAAAGGAAAAATTTGATATGGCAGATAAAAAATGGTTCACAACGGAAGACGTTGAACTGGCAAAAATGACGTTAGATTCTCTACCTGATTTAACCGAGAAACGTCTTACCAAATCCGACGTATTGAATAAACTGCAAGACCAGATAATTTTGCTTTCTGGTCATAAAGGCTATTCTGTAGATGATATCCGTTCGGCTTTAGAGGGTGTGGGTATCCAGACAAGTGTTAAAGCTATTCGTGAAATATTAAGTAAGCAGAAAAAAACAACAAAAGGGGCAGGTTTTTCTCGTAACAGAACGACTAAAAATTCTAATCAAACTCCAGTGAATCAAGAAAGTTAAGAATTTTTACGGAGAACACTGGAACCTGATGAGAGGCATTATTTTACCACGATAGTGGTTAGATAATTCCGAACTGTGTAATTAGCTGAAAACTGATTCAATACCTGAGTTTGTCACGCCCAGCACCATAATTAGCGGGAGTTTCCTCCCGCATTGCATCATTCATGACTTCAACTTTTGCATCATTTCTGCCATTCCCCACAATGCACGGTTCAGTTTTACATCCCCATCAATTCCGGTCACTGCACGTGTACGCTGTCTCTTTCCTTGCGCTGTTTTTCCCAGTAAACCACCCTTTGTCATATTCTCCTGAACACGCTGATACGTCGTCCAAAGATCATTAGATTTATCTTCATTTCGGCGAACATTGAGCAAATCGGATGGTGCCAGAGGGATGTGCTTTCCTTCTGAGTTTTCATCATAACGCCAGCCCAGAGCGGTCTGTGCAAAAATTTCCTGCTCCTCGCGTGTCAGCGCGGTGTCTTTCATTATTTCTCGTGACTCTGTTATTTCGTCAAAAATTCCCAGAACCTCGTATGCACCTTCTATAACTTGCTCGACTACATCGCCTTTGTGCGGGACACGGATCTCCCCGAACGTCTGCCCGCAAATCATCCCGTTGGTGCAGACGAAGCGGAACATTCCCGGAATCATCTGATAACTGCTGCTACCATCGTGGCTATTCAAAAGAATTATTTCCGGAACCTCTTTACCTGCAATTTGCCCGGCGCGACGCAAACGCATCATATGTTTGGTGTGACCACGTTTTCCTTCATCACGGGTGCGTGTCTGGCAAGCAAAGAACGGCAGGAAACCTTCTTCGCGCAATTTTTCCAGAACGGTAATCGTTGGAATGTACGTGTAGCGTTCGCTACGGGAATCATGTTTGTCCTCGGAAAAAATACTCGGAACAACATGCATCAGTTCATCGTTCGTCAGTGGACGTTCGCGACGGATGACATTCATTGATGCAAAACGAGATGCTAAACGGGCCATAGTGATTCTCCTCATGATGATTAGAAAATTGCTTCTGCCGTCGCCTTTTTGATGATGATTCACCATCGCGGGTGGCCGTTCCCGTGATAAAGCGAACGGCCTGACCTACAAGGAGGAGATGCAAGGGTGCAGCAGGAAGCCGCAGCGCAAGCGACCAGAGGGAGTGCGAACGGGTGAGTGATGTGCCCTTGCATAGACTCCGGGTCGGGCCAGAGTCTTTCACGGGTAAGGCAGCACGCGGTGAGCAAAGTACTCAAAAGGTGAAAGCTGGAATTATCCGGCGGGCGAAGCCCGTTTCCTTTCTGGGGCCGCCAGGTGGCCCCAGTCAGGGCGGCGCTGTCGGGACGGCAGCTGCAAGCCCGTGCGCCGGAGGTGGAGAATTATGCCCGGGCGTGCCGGGCTGATACTTACCAGTCAAATACTGGCGCACCTTCCACATTATCCCCCACAGATGAGAAATGGATCATGCTAATATTGGCCTGCTTAATAGACCGATAAATTAACGCCCGTGTGGTTCGTGAAATGCCCAGACGTTTCAGCCGGAGAAGCGGACGTGTGGGAGCATCGAGGCGCAGAAGATACCCGACATCGGTATCCAGAATCCACGGCCATTCGTTCTCTGATTGGGTCAATTCCTGCAATAAATAATTATCTTCTAACGTGATATGAGATATTCGACATTCCATAACCGGGCGCAGCATCATACGCGGAGCGATGATACTTTTCCCCCATCCCAATGAATCCGTAATATCGTTCCACGCCCATTCATCATCACCAGGAACAGGGCACTCCAGCAACTGGAAAGGAACCCCGATTTTCTCCGCAATTTTCTTACCTATCGAGATCACATCCTCATTACGTTCCTGAAGATCGCGGCCTGCAATATATTCACCATCCAGATAAATGGCCTCCTCGCCGTTCTCAAGACGGATACCTGTTACGCCGCGTGGCGCATTTTGTAGATAATATTTTGGCATTGGTTATTCTCCGCAATGGCGATCAAAAGCCGCCCCGTTGCGGGGCGGCGGCTGTCAGATGTAGCCCAACTCGGCGTTCACGGTAGTCATGAACTGCTGCCAGTATTCAAATCGCAGCGCAGGTACATGCGCGCGGCGGCCACTCTTCAGGGCGTTTACAAACGCCTTCGCCTGTGCGACTATTTGCGGGTCGAAAATCATAGTTAACTCCTTTGGTTTTGATGAGGACCAGTTGCATCTGGTCTGGAAGAAGCAGAGTTCGCGCTCTGCTTTTTTATTGCCTGTGATCCGGTAATCCTTTCTGCGTCGATGACGCAAGCCTTCAGTTGTTCCCCCCCGGCTCCTTCTGCCGTCTCTTTTTTCTTCGGCTTCCGGGCCAGAACGAAACGCCCTCATTGCGCAGACGATCCGGCAGCGCCCGAAAGAGGCTGCAAGGGTTAAGGACTTATTTTTTCTGCGTCACACCGGAAAAAATCAGGCCTTAAGCAGCTCTGCTGCGACCCTTTCAGACGCTTACGGGAGATGTCAGTCTGCATCAGCAATGAGAGGCTTTCGTGCGTGCGGAGGGGAAAAAGGACGGCAGAAGAAGCCGGTGAAGCCGGCTTTCCTTAGCGGACGCCAGCGGCGGCCAGTGAAAGCGGCGCGGCCGGAACGGTCGCAGCAAGCGCGGGGGTTGCCGTTCGACATCGGACACTAGCGAATAGCCCGAAACCGCTTGCGGGTTCGGCGGAGCCTGGCCGGTGCGTCAGCAGCTGCCCGGCGGAGTGTGGCCTGACGACCCGGCGCGCTGGCGCGACGGGGAGCCGAAGGGGGCGCACCTTTCGCATTTTCCTTTCTCTTTTCGCTGTCAATTTCAACATCAAAAAAAGTGCAATTTCTGCACCTTTTAACCTTCAAAAAAACCATAATTTCATTATAAAATAAGTGCAATTTCTGCACTTTTTTAAGGATAAATAATGACAGGTTACGAGCTTCGACTCTGGAGAAAAGGCCTCGGCTGGAGCCGTGACAAGGCGGCTGAACAACTGGATATCAGCCTGCGAACCTATAAAGACTACGAAAACGCGCCCCGCCTGAAACGTAGCATTGCGCTGGCAACAGTGACGCTATCACTACAGGACCAGCTGCCCCGATTCAGACAGAACCGGACCAGCGGCGACAAAATGCGTGAAATGCTCAATACGATGATCGATGATGCGATCCATCCGGATTAACGGCCCTTCCCTGCGGGCCTCCCCTGCAACGTGTCCTGCACATATTTTTGCGCCATATTCCAGACTCGCGCTTCATCTTTGCTCAGTTCCTCTGAATCAATGGCTTCACAGGTATAGTAAGCATCCCATGGCGGCGGATGACTGACCGCTTTGGGCATATTCAGCAGTTCAACCGCCGCGCGAACTGCCGGAAGCACATCACCCGAATCGATCCCTTCATCAAAAATTATCTCTGTGCCCATCGCCACGTTATCCTCCAGCCACGCCAGCAGGATTTCCAGTTTGTGGGGTTTGCTCATACGTCCTCTTTCGGTGTGGCCCGGCAATCGCCGGGCCTGATTTTTCAGTCAATGGCCCGGTAAATCAGATCGCGTTCCGGGTGTTTGATGATGCTGATATAGTCCTTCAGCGCGTCCTGACGATCGACAAGCCCCTGGCAGACTTTCGCCATGCGCTCCCCCATTTCATAGACCTGCCAGTTCAGACGATTGAGGGACATCAGTGTCGCAATGATCCCGGCGGCCTCCGCTGAAACCTCAGCATCGAAGTAATTTCCCGGCATGGTCACGTGATACACCCCTTCCGGCGGTACCAGATACCCGGTCGGTCGGGTAATACAGTCCTCAGTCCATCCGTCAATTCGACCGCTGATACCACGCGGAACGGCAAAGTAACGCCAGAAACCTCCGTCATACTGGCTATGTACCTGTAACCAGGAGGCGACCAGCTGGTCGCCCTGCGGCGTGAAGAATAATTCAGGAATAAAGGCCAGACGCTGGCGCGGGTCAGTGATTTCAATGCTGGCAGTCGGGGCAATCATTGTGGAAGTCATCATTATTCGGCTTTCCTTAGTGGCCGCCAGTGGCGGCCAGTTTAAGTGGCGCTGCCGGAACGGCAGCTGCAAACGCTATACGTCAGGCGGCAATATCGAGGCCGTACATAAAGTCCTTCATTGCTTTCATGCGTCTCTGGAACTCCAGCTTGTTTTTAAAGTCGTTCCAGTAATAAACCGGGGTATACCGCGCACGATGCAGGTTCATTGTCAGCGTGTTGCCTGTGATAACTTCCGCCGGGATACCCAGTAACGAAAGCTGAACAAACGCCATATCGGCGGCGATCGGGTCAATATCGATACAGCTTCCGAACATGTGATTCGAATGGTCATATCCGGCATCTAACAGGCATTCGGCATAGGCGATAATCATCCCCGCCGCGCCGCTCGCAGGGTCACTGACGGTGACAAAACCCTCGCGGCGGATCGACTCTTTCACGCCGGGCATCATCATTCGTGCCATCATCGACTGAACGGAATACGGCGTGAAGTATTGCCCCATGCCATTAGATCCCAGCTCCAGCTCCATGAAAATCGCGCCGAGAAAATCATGAAATTTGGCATCGAGCGCGCACACCATCAGGATGAAAAGATCATGCATTTTCTGAATATCTGCGGCCTCGTAGCGCTCGCAGACTTTGCGGCTACGCTCGATATTCTCCGGTGTAAGAATCCGCGCCAGATCCAGCTCACTGGCAGAAAGCGTGATGAAATCGCAGAACACATCCCAGCGGCGCATATAACGCGCGGTATCGTTAAACAGGCGGATAAACTGCTTACGTGCTGCATCCACGTGCATCAATCCGATAATCGGCTTCTTTTTGGAAACCGGAACAATTGGAATAACGTTGTCAGACTCACGCGCCTGGTTGAAAAATTCTGCAAAACTCAGTTGTGACATAGTTCCCCCTGCTTGCCGCCCCTTCAGGGGCGGCTCCGTGTATCAGTGTGTTTTCTGGCTTTCAGGAATGAAGGTCGCTTTGACCTTCGCCACAATGACGGCGTGATTCAGGTGGCTGTAATCACGCAGACGGAAATAACGCTTGCCGCAGCGCACGAAAATATCAGTCACGTTCCCGCAATACATTTCCTGCATCATGAACGTTTCAGTGTCCTGCGCGGTGTCGCTACGCCAGTTCATTGGCGGCATCATCCCTGCCGCGTCATGGAACTTGTACACGTCGATTTCGACGGGTGCAGTGACAGCCGCTTTTTCGCGGGTCAGCCAGTAGGCGCGCTCGGCCTCGGCGGTCGCGTTCATGTCCAGCGTGTGGGTCGGTTCGGTCTGATATACGTGCATAAGGATCTCCTTTCTTTTAATCACATCACCCGTTGAGTTACGGGAGCCGCGGTTTTGACGTTTTGCGGGAACCTGCTGAAGTTTCCCGGGTTGTTTCACTTCACCCGTTTGAGAACCTTCGCCGCAGGTGCAGCACGCCACCGGCCGACGCCGGAATCCGGGGCGGAAGCGCAAAGTTTTTACCTGGAAAAAGTTTTCGCTGGAGAGCGGCAGCGGCCCTGGATGACAAGGAGGACTGTGGCGTGATTCAGCACCCAGGAGGAGGATCTCAAAGGGAGAACGCACAACGGAGAAGACGAGCCGGGACCCGCCGCAACGGCGATACGCGGCAGCGTAGCGATGTTGCCCTGCAGAATCCCGTCGCCGGCGACGGGATGGTGAGAGCGGCGTGGCCGGAACGGCCGCAGCAAGCGTGGGGTTGACCTTCTCCATCGGACACTAGCGAATAGCCCGAAACCCGCAGGGGTTCGGCGGAGCCTGGCGGGTGCGTTAAGCAGCTGCCCTGGCGGAGTGTGGCCTGACGACCTGGCGCGCTGGCGCGACGGGGAGCCGAAGGTGGTCGGGTTCTTCGCCTTTCTGGTTTGAAACAGCAAAAATCCGGGAGAAAATGGCACAGCTATCAGGGAAAGTGGTACAGAAGTGAGTAAAGAGAAACAGACGGCAGGAAGAAAGCGGAAGACGACTAAATGACCATAATGAGGACATAAACGGAGGGGAGGATGGGAGGCGCGCAGCGCCTCTCCCCCGCCCTTCCAGCTGGGCGCCCTGCAGCAGGTTGTTCATGCCAGGCCAGACAGGGAAAAGGGCCTCCCTGCGAACAGGGAAGCCCTTCTAAAAGCGCTTGCGGCAATGGTCCGACAACATCCGATACCCTGAATGGCGGGGGTTTCCCCCCGCCGGGGTTAGCTACTTAGCGGATTCGTAAGCCAGTATTGCAGCGACCTCCCGTTCTCCGTCCTTCAGCCTGATTTCGCAAAGCGATTTTCGGGTCAGGTATGTGAATGCCAGCAGTGTTAAACACACTATAAGCACACACCAGATAACGGGACTTCGCGGCAGTTTCATGGCCTTCTTCTCCTTGCCTTACGGCATCTAAGAGGCTATCCTGATGGTGTCGATTCATGCAGGGGCCTCGGTTAATGAAAATTAACTGGGGCTTTTGTCTTTCTGCCTCACGACACAGGTACAAACCACCGGAACATCCTGAGGCAAAAAGCCTCAAGCGCCACCGCCATTATACCGTTCATCCCTCTTTCTGCCCAGGAATAGGCAGCTAACTGTCTTAATTTATCCTGCTTATCCGTCTTCCCGGGGATCGCCCTCCCCTCTGGCCCACTCAGTAATCTGCTCATCCAGCACGGCAAGTTGCGGGTATACCGCCTCAGCCAACAGATAAAAATCTGTCTCCAGTCCGCCATGCCAGTCGGCCCATTCGGCAGACATATCATTCAGTTTGTCGACGATGGTCTGCAGCTTCTTACGCTGACTGCGTGCGAGTTTCAGTTCCTCGCGGAACGGGTTTCGTTTTCTCACGGCCAGACCTCCCGAAGAGTGATCTTGTTCGGTACCATCCAGCGTTCAAGCTCGCGTTCTTCAGGCGAACTGGCTCCCGCAACGTCGTGAACATCCAGCACAACCTCCAGCGCCGACAGGTTATACCCGCGAACCAGAGATGCCAGTGACGGACAACGTTCTGTCCACGCCCACAGCATTTTTTCCAGATCGTAGTCCCGGATATCCTGTTGTGACCAGTGGGCATACCAGGTGCGGATAGTCTCCGGTGTGTGAAATGCCAGGTCAATTTCGGCCTGCCCGGTCAGATTGTCATACTTCTCTTCCCGCTCTCTTTCTCGGCGTGCCTCCTGACGGCTGTATAGATCATCTTCACGCTGGTAACGGCTTGCCTGACGCTCTCCCACACTGAACGCCTGCTCCGGAAACAGCGATGTCACCATCGAGGTATCAAGCGGTGAATAACAATGCCGACCCCGCGAGCGAATCAGAGTATCAAATGCTTCCTCATACTGAGCGAGCGGGACTTTGTCGTCCTTGTACCAGTACACGCCGCGTACCTGGTTAATGGCGCGACCGCTAATTTTGCTGCTCCCACACAGGAACCGGAAAAAGGCCCGGGCATAAGGGTGCGGCGGATTACCGAACCGCCTGTCCTTCTGGGTTGTTTCCTCAACGTGCATAATGGCACGGAGTGCAGCTTCACGTTCTGGCAGTTGCGTCACAAGAGAGAGATGGCGTGGAATGCTCATGCTGGTATCTCCTCTTTCAGAATAGACATGATGTCGCATAGTCCGTATCCATCCCAGTGAAGGCCACTGATCTGGCACAAAATGCGGCTGATTTCACTGGCATCGAAGAACGAGGACTGGTGAACACAGGCCAGACGCTCTCCCTGAGACATGGAAATCAGCACAAGCCAGTAATCACTGATTTCACCAGGGCTGCATACCACCACTTCAAAGCGCTCATGTTCGGGGGTAAAGCGAATCTGAACCGGAAACAAGCCGCCGAACTCACTGCGAAATTCTCCGTTCATGTCCCATTTGTCAGGAAGCGCGAAGGAATTCATGACGGCATTAGTGAGTTCACTGCGATACTGAAAACCCGCTGCTCGATGGGCTTCAAACTCTTCGGCGGTCATCGCGGCAAGACGGGAATGATGAATACTCATAGGGTATCTCCTTATTGCCGCCCCATCGGGGCGGCTCTCCATATCAGGCGGCTAATGCCGAGTGGTCAGTTTCAGTCTGGTTTTCTTCAATCGCTTTCGGCTGCGGAGCGCATAACCACGCAGGAACCCAGCAACTGTCTTTCAGACGATCTTCGGCAAGCTCGGCAGCATCGCCCTTCTTCATCTTCGCCGCATCGGACGCTGCCCCTTCCATTCCAGCCTCTTTCAGGGATTCGACAATCTGGTCATGCTTAACGCCTTTGAAATATCCGTCTTTGGTTGGATGCCACCAGTCGCGAAAGTTGAAATCGATCGCAGTCTCCAGCGCGTCAAGTTTGCTTCGGGAGGTATGACCGTTATCGCGAGTCTGAACACCGTCAACGGAACAGGCCGTACAAAACGCCATAAGAGACATGAGCACACCACCATCCAGCGAGAAGAACGAGGTTAAATCCTGTCGCCAGCCCTCTGGTAAAAGCGCCTCAAGACGCTCACCTTCGGTCCGGATTGCGGTATATGCTTTACCCTCCTTGCCCGACGGCGCATTCATGGTCTGTGAGTAATGACCGACAGTCACGCGAACACCAAATGGATTATCCTGCTCTCCACGCCCCGTAAAGACCTCAGCACACATACGCCATGCCAGCAGCGCCACGGCTTTGGTTGGTTGGTTCATCAACGCTGCCTGAACAGCAAGCGTCCTTTCAGACGACATTTTCAGCAGTTGCGGCGCGGTAACCCCTTCGGTGATATCTTTTTTGATCGAAGTCACCGCAGGTACAGGATCCTCCCCACTTTCCGTTTCTCCGTTCTCTTTTGTCGGAAGGTCTTCAATACGGCAGACACCGCGCTGAATGACCAGTTCGCCATACTGGTAGCTGACCACAACACCCGCAGAGGCTTTAATCCCATCCGTCCAGGCACGTTGTCCTGCTTCTTCCTGCATACGACAGATTTCGGCATCAAGCTCGTCAGCTTCATCACAGGCACTGTCAAACGTATTAAATTTCTCTTTCAGTTCATCCAGACGCGCCTGTTCTTCATCGGTATAGACGGTTTCTGGTTTTTCCAGCAGCAGGTAGTCTTGCCCGTCCTGACCATAACGACCTACCGCTTCCGGACGCCCCATACTCCACGACCAGCCCTCGCTCAGTTCGTGTTGCAGTGCAATCGTGTCCAGTTTTTCCTGTACAAGGCGCTGAACCAGTACGCTGTCAGCCGTTCCAGCCCCCTCTTCCTTGGAAAACAAATCTTCACGAACCACACCGCCAGCGGTTTCATATGCTTCACGACCCACAAAGAGAAAGGCTGAACTGGTAACAGAAATTTCGGTTTCTGTGATCGCACGTTTAAGTAAATGAGCCTGAACAGATCCCCACTGCGCGTAGACGCTGTCAAACACCTGAACCTGACGTTCCTGACTGGATTCGAGGCACAGAGCCTGACACTGCTCAACAGTGATTTCATCCTGTGCGAGCTTATCCAGCAGTGCTGGGGCAAGGTTTGCCAGTTTCAACATGCGCTGAACATGGCGGGAACCATAGCCCAGACCATCACCAATCTGCGCAGCGGTTTTGCCCTGCGCCGCCAGCTTACCAAAGGCCATAATTTGCTCGGCAGGGTGCATCGCCTCCAGTTCATTGTTTTCAGCGTAAGACGCTTCAACAGCCAACTCGTCACTGACACACTTAACCGGAACCTGATAATCGGCACCAATACGTCCCGTCTCGCACAACAGATTCAGTGCGGTGAGACGTCTACCACCTGCAGCAACTCCGGATTTGCCCTCCGGCAGCATGTGAACCACGAGGTTATGCAGAAGCCCGAGGTTTTCAATCGAGTTAGCCAGACGTTTAACACTGTCAGCGGTGTAAGGGATGGTACGCACGTTCAGCGGAGATTTAATAAGATCGGACAGCGGAACGTATGTGATAACAGCGGAATCAAGCGCACTTTTCAGTTCTGCGCTGATAACTTTATTCTTCGGATTGGCCTTTTTGGCTGATTTTGCTTTAACATTTGCTACTGACATCGTTATTTCCTCCATTTTAATGATTGTCGCGTTCTGCGGAGGTGCATCTCCGCAGAACACCTTTCGTTTACTGCTGTACTGCCCTGCCGTGACTTTTCAGGTAGCCGTTCAGTACCTGTCCGGCATCCGGCTGGAAATTCCAGACCCGTTCAATCAACTGCTCATGTTCGTCACGCATAACTAACTGAAAATGCGATGACTGGTCGTTTTCTAACGTCACATTGGAGTAATACGCAGACACGTTTTTCGCGTCTTCGCGTGTAAAAGCGCCCAACGGAAGCAGTGGCGCAGGAGCATTGACGACTTCGCCATTCAGCAGCGCCGCCAGCGCATGATCCTCAGCCGTAGGCTGCCGTAATGACTCAGGCTGATTCAGAAAATCCTTCAACGATTTGCACATCACAAAACCCCTCTGGTCTGGTTTTCAGAGGCAAAGCCTCTCCTGCCGTCCTCTTTCTGGTGTTTTCACACTCTGCGGAGGACCTTTCCGCGAGAGCGTAACGGGCACGGCCCGGTGAAGCTGTCCAGGATTAGCGGGAAATTTATTCCGGCTCGTCCGGAAAAAATTTGCTGATAAAGCCCCGGCGGTCCTGGCCAGCAAGACGGGTTGTGGCGGTATCAGCGACCGGAAAGGCACTCAGCAGGGAATGAACGCAGAGGAAGTGGCGGGAGAGAGACGGCAACGTCAACAACGTTGCCCCTTACACCCCGGAACGGGGTGCATCGAGCGCAGGAACGGCGCGACAGGGCGGCGCGACCGGAACGGTCGCTGCAAGCCAGCCTTTGACGTTGCGACAGCCTGGGATGGAAACCCGCTGCCCGAAGGTTTACCGGAGGGCCGGGCAGAGACAGCGCAGCTGGCTCGGTGCGAAGCATGACAGCCCCGGTTCCCGAAGGGAAGTCGCCCGGGTCAACCAGCCCGTGGAAAAAAAGTATCTGAAAGCCCCGGTTTTTATCGTTCTGGTTATGGTTCTGGCCCACGCCCACGCCCACGCCCACGCCCACGCCCACGCCCACGCCCACGCCCACGCCCACGCCCACGCCCACGCCCACGCCCACGCCCACGCCCACGCCCACGCAGGTCAGCATGTTTCAGAAACGACAGCAGGAAAAGCAGATTTCAGAACTGATTCATCACCGGCTTCACCGGCGGAGGGAATGCGCCGCAGGCGCTTTCCCCTGCCGTCATCCCGCAGGGATGACAGGGTTTTCCCGCGCGCGAACAGGCGGCTCATTGGCCGCCTCCGGGACTAATATTTAACTTTTTGCTGGATAAACTGGCCGCCGATAAATAGTTGCTCGCGACGAGTCAACAAATCACAAATATCGTCAAGGAGCATTGGCGTCGTTATGGGTCTGAGGCCTAATTCCCTGCGGCGTTCGTTAACCAGAGTTTTGTAGTGTTTCAGAATTTTGCGTGTTTCAGGTGTCATTTTCATAGGGAACCTTTTTCCGGCAGGGTTTCCCCTGCCTTATCAGAATTAGCGACGAAAAAC
Organism: Citrobacter sp. Cpo142; assembly: GCF_030332425.1. NCBI lineage: Bacteria > Pseudomonadati > Pseudomonadota > Gammaproteobacteria > Enterobacterales > Enterobacteriaceae > Citrobacter > Citrobacter sp. Cpo142. The sequence continues at coordinate 32,697 of NZ_JAOWHW010000144.1, read as the reverse complement.
ATAGCCATCAATGAAGTTGAAAGTGTCGATAAACAAATCACGGGCAAACGCGTCATAGTCAAAGTAGCCGCGCAGGCTCTCAGGGATAGCCGCCAGCAGGCTGTGTTCGTTCACGTAGTCCACAGCAAAATCTTCTTCGCTCACGGCCTCGCCATAGTAGGCGTCTTCGAACGCGTCAAAGTCGCATTCGCCGCTGTATTCGGCCCACGCGATAAATGCCGCGTCCTTACCTACATCCTTCGCCTGTTTGTAGGCATCGATGAAATCCCAGTCCACAGAGCTTTCAGAGGCAAACTGAGAAGGAATGCCTTCCCAGTCCTGAAACATCAGTTCCGGGTCATGCTCATTCGCGTGGAGCGCGTGACAGGCTTCCAGAAAGTCTTCTTTCTCGTCGAAATCGGTCAAATCAAACCATTTTCCGGCCAGGCTGCCACAGTTGTATTTGTGATAAGTGCCAACGTATACCGCCGGGGTGGTGGTGCTGATAGTGTTCATGGGTGTTCCCTCCATAGTCCAGGTTATCTGAGTACCGGCTTACGCCGTGCCGACACGACAGCCCGACGAAAAGCGGAGGATGCAAGGTCGGAAGCGGAGGCCGCAGCGCAGATAAAGCAGAGGCGGTCTGGACGGTTTTTCTGCGAATTTTTGAGCAGAAAAACAACGGGAAGAACGCCGATAATCATCAAAAATAACTGCGACCGGGTGACGGTGGAGGTGGCGCCAGCCACGTGCCTTGCATACGCAGCGGTCGGGCTAAAGTGAAGGCACGGCGTTAGCCGCAGACCGCACGAAATCTCATCCCGCGCGCGCCCGTAACAGCGTGGAGGTCGCGCTGGTATAGCGGAGCAGCGCGACATCCGATTCCTGTTCAGAACTGCGGGGCAATCTGCCCCGCCCGTCGGTCACGCAGCAATCCGGATTCCGGAGAATGACCGCATCATCGCGTCAATTTCGACGCGGGCCTCGCTGACCGCATCACGTAACCAGCGGCGCTCAAACCATACGCGTGATGGGCTGTCCGGGTGACGCAGCGCGAACGGTACGTCCGTGACACCAACAACGCGACCGCGACATTCGAGACGGATCTGGAGGCGACGAAACGTTTCCTGCCCGTCGAGGACGGCTTTCAGGCGCGCGTCGAGAGTGTCGTTATCCCACTCGGTATCATCGCTTCCGGCTTCCACTTCAATCACGGAGAGCGTGAAGTTGCGCGTCCGGCGGGTAAACACCAGAGGATCAGCAGCAGGACGCAGGGCTTCTGTCAGGCGGTATCCGGCAGCGGCGACACAGCTACAGACATGGTTGATTTCGTCTCGCAGGGCTTTCAGGAGGCACAGGATTTGTTTTACCGACATCCCGGCAGGACAGTTATCGTATTCCAGCGAAATCGTGCCAGCGTGGGCTTTGCGGTGGCCCAGCGAGTTGCGGTAAAGACGAACAATCAGATCGCTCCCGCCAACTAATGGCAGCAGTTCATTCAGTGCGCTATCCGGCATCAGGCCACGCAGCGCAATTTCAGGCAACAGGCGCAGCAGATCGGACGCCCCCAGTTGGCCATAGAAAGCGACGCCTTCCCCACGCGAATAATTCAGGCTGGTATCGATATCCATCGTGGCTGGCCAGCCACGGGCAACCAGCGTGTTACGGGTGTGACGGTGCATAAAGCGATAAGCGGTGGTCATAGTTTTCTCCTTGTCTCGACGCGGCGACTGCTTCGCCGTGCCGATACGACAGCCCGACGATCCGCGGGAAATGCAAGGGCGGAACCGGAGGCCGCAGCGCAGATAAAAGCAGAAACGGTCTGGACGGTTATCGAGCGAAACCTGAGCGAGAGAACGACGGGAAGAACGTTGAAAAACATAAAAAATTTACTGCGACCGGGCGATGGTGGAGATGGCCCGGCCATGTCCCTTGCATTAACCGCAGTCGGGCTATAGTGGAGGCACGGCGTTGACACCCGCCGCGACACCGGCGCGGCATAAAAAGCGGAGTCCACGACATCCTTATGGCTGATTTGGCGGGCTGACAATGCAGCCCGGCCACGGTTAGCGGGTGAATTCGTCCCAGTGTTCGTTGAACTGATTCTGAACCCGCGGGCTTGTCAGATCACCGGTAACAACCCAGGCATCCAGGAATTTAAGCTCCTGCAGGATAGAACTTTCAACATCATCAAGCAGTGTGATGCTGTTAAACCAGACCGACTTTCCGGAACGATAAGCCCATCGGCAGCCATCACTCTCTTCCAGGCATTCCTGCCACCAGGTTCTCCCCATATAAACAACCCCGGCTTCCGCCAGCGCCAGACTCTCCGCCTGGATCAGGAAATATGCCGGAAACTCAAGATCAGAAACTTCGATATCGACGCCAATCAACCAGGTATTCATTATTTCTTTGCCTCTTCAATCGCCCACTGCAGGTGATCCCAGTTGAAACCGATATTGGCATCATGGCATTCATCAGCGAGTGCCATCGCAGCCTCAATCGTCTCGTTGTCCAGCGTGTTATCGAGCGAAAGGAAATCGTCGGCCAGCCAGAACGTCCCTGTACAAAGTGCATCCAGAGGATGTTGCTGCAATCTGGCAATCATCCCCGATACAGTCATTTCACGACGCCACAGACCAGGTGTCGGGAAAACTGCGTTGGCCACATCAAACCACTCCCAGTCTCCTGGCGGTACCGGCCATTTCACCATTTCGGTCTGAACGCCTGGTAGCCGGGACAGACGCTCAAGGATCTCCCCCAGGGAAAACTTATGGCCACTTACATCGTCACTGGCCAGACAGTGGCCATTGAGAAACACCGCATGCTGGCCATCATCCAGCGTAATACACGTCAGCTTAAACATATTTCCCTCCTTAACCCGGCACCCATCTGCGCCGTGCCGACACGACAGCCCGACGATCAGTGGTTAATGCAAGGGCGCCAGCAAGGCCGGTAGCCGGTAATAGCAGAGGCGTTCCGAACGGGTTTTCCGTGAAAATTGAGCGGAAAACCGACGGAAGGAACGACGATAAGACGTTAAATCACAGGCGGCCGGGTGCAGCTGGCGGCGCAGCTTCCCTTGCATTCACCACAGTCGGGCTATAGTGAAGGCACGGCGCACCCATGCCTGAAGATGGGATAACCAGACGCTGCCGGTTCAATACCGGCAGTGGATGGCTGGGGAGAGATGATGAGCCCCGGTTTCCCGGGGACGTCTTCAGGAAAAGCTGGAGGTTAATTCCCGATCGTGGATGATACGCTGGCGTACCTCGTCAGCCAGAGCATGAAGCGCTTTCAGCGGTAGCCAATGGCGTACTGGCGCTCCCGGACGAATAATGCAAATGCCGGCGCTGCGGTCACCTTCGCGGACCATATCAAAATCACGGTAAATCGCGAGGCCAACGGCAACAACTGCGGCCCCGTGGTGAAAAATTTCTGTCAGCCATAGTTGCTGTTGTTCAGCATCCGGGCGCATCAGCGGCGGCATATCATTCCACGCTTCACCAAAAACCCAGAAGTGGCGTGTCTGGCGCTCAAAAATATTAATCCCTTCATACTGGGCTCCGGTCATGTCGTTAATAATGCCGGCATCAATGAAGATCTGACGGCACAGGACCATCAAATCGGCTTCAATCGCTTCAGTCAGGCCAATACAGATCGGGTTCGCCTCCTCAAAATCAACCCGAACACAAGGATCACCTTTCAGGATTTCGCCGCTGACGCTTGCACACAGGTTGAGATCACTGCACATCTGCTGCAGGCCATGGACCGCACGGGTATCAAGATGGCCACGTGAAGCAATCGCCGGCAGCATCGCCATAATAGATTCGGTAGTGACATGGCCCGAAATAGTGAAGCAATAACAGTTTGCATCAGGCTGGACAACGACTGACGACGGCCAGTTGTTTTCTGACAGGATCTGACGGCTGCGGGTTGGTGCAAGAGTCATATAAAGATTCATAGGGTACTCCTTCGTTTGATTTACCGGGCTTCTTCTGCCGTAGCTTTTACGTACGGGAGGATATCTCCCGCCATAAGCGACAGGCGGCAACGTGCCATCAGGCAAAAATCAAGTTCCGGAGGCAAAGCCGCAGCGCAAGCGACCAGAGGGAGTGCGAACGGGTGCAGCAGCAGGCGACTTTATTTTTGCCGGCACGGTGCAACTGTTTAAGCGATGGCTGGAGATAATCTGACTGCAATAGAGCAGCAAAGTGACTTCATTGGATATACCCACATCGTTATCCCCCGATTCTGTGGATAAGTAACCCAGCTCTCAACGAGTGCAAGGTACCACATCACCGGTGGAGTTTTTCCAGGAACTACAGAGGGTTAAAGGCAGCAAAAAATCAATACTTGAAAGTGTCTTCAATAAGGCAATAATACTGTATATGCAAACAGTGTTATTTGAGGTGGTTATGTTTGAGTTTATACGTGCTGACAGCAATCCAGAGTTGACGCCCATCCCTCTCTATAGCGATCGCTGCCAGGCTGGGTTTCCCTCACCGGCCCAGGACTACGTGGAGGCCGAATTAGACCTGAACCAGTACTGTATATCGCGGCCCAGCTCAACCTACTTTGTACGAGCTATCGGCAACTCGATGACCGACATCGGCCTGCATTCGGGCGACTTGATGATCGTCGATAAAGCCGAACAGGCTCAGCACGGAGACATCGTCATAGCTGAGATAGAGGGAGAGTTCACGGTTAAGAGATTGCTGCTGAGGCCACGGCCTGGACTGCAGGCGATGAACCCAGCCTACCCAACTCTATGGCCAGACCCGGAGAACCTGCAGATCTTCGGTGTCGTGACGGCATTTGTGCACAAAACCCGGGGACATGATTGATGTTCGCCCTGGCTGATGTGAACAGCTTTTATGCGAGTTGTGAGAAGGTCTTTCGTCCTGACTTACGTGATAGACCAGTGGTTGTTCTTAGCAATAACGATGGTTGTGTTATAGCCAGATCTAAGGAAGCGAAGCGGCTTGGAATCAAAATGGGGATCCCCTGGTTTCAGCTAAAAGCAATGCAGTTCCCGGAGAAAGTCCTAACGTTTTCCAGTAATTATGAGCTGTACGCAAGTCTGAGCAACCGGGTCATGGCACATCTGGAAGAATTGGCGCCCCGCGTTGAGCAGTATAGTATCGACGAAATGTTCCTGGATATTCGCGGCATCGATGGCTGTACTGACTTTGAAGATTTCGGACGGCAGCTGCGCGAGCACGTCCTAAGAGGAACCGGACTGACAATTGGTGTCGGGATGGGACCGACAAAAACTTTAGCAAAATCAGCACAATGGGCTTCTAAGGAGTGGCCGCAATTTGGGGGCGTGCTGGCCCTGACTACTGGCAATCTCCGTAGGACAGAGAAACTGCTCTCACTGCAGCCAGTGGAGGAAATCTGGGGGGTTGGTCGCCGCATAGGCAAAAAGCTGAATACATACGGCGTGACAACTGCGCTGCAGCTGGCGCGCATGAACCCTGCCTTTGTACGCAAGAACTTTACCGTGGTGCTGGAGCGGACAGTACGCGAGCTGAACGGTGAGGCCTGTATATCTCTTGAAGAGGCACCGCCCGCAAAGCAGCAGATTGTCTGCAGCCGATCATTCGGAGAGCGCATCACGACTTACGAAGCGTTGCGACAGGCTATCTGCCAGTACGCCGAACGCGCGGCTGAAAAATTGCGGGGAGAACATCAGTTCTGCCGGCACATATCGGTCTTTATCAAAACCTCCCCTTTCGCAGTCAACGAAGCTTATTACGGCAACGTGGCCAGTGAAAAGCTTCTAGTGCCTACACGCGACACCCGAGACATCATTAATGCCTCAGTAAAAGCCCTGGACTGTATCTGGCTCGACGGGCATCGATATGCAAAGGCTGGAGTAATGCTGAATGACTTCACCCCTACGGGAGTAGCACAGTTAAATCTTTTCGATGACGTTAAGCCGCGGGAATGTAGCGAGGAGCTAATGAAAGCCCTGGATGGCATAAACCATTCAGGGCTCGGGAGGGTATGGTTTGCTGGGCGCGGAATAGCGCCGGACTGGCAGATGAAAAGAGAAATGCTGTCGCCGGCATACACAACTAAATGGACTGATATACCGTGCGCCTCAATTTGAGTATCAGAGAAAGCTCTTCATTTTTTCTCGGGCTTCTTCCAGTCGCTGCTGCTCATCATCCTCTACGACTTCGGGCTTGATTGCAGGGGTAAACTGCCCAGCTCCCAGTTCCTGAAGCACTGAGCGAATATCAGCCTGCGTAGGTTTCCATCCGGTGGTCTGGCTGAGCAGCCCGGTCAACTGGTCAGCTGTAAACTCCTTGTTCAGCATCGCGGCCAGAAGCGCGGGTAATCTAGGATCCAGTTGCTGCAGAGCCATTCCGGAAATAAACGCATTCCGGAACAACTCGCCCCGGGTAGAACGGGGAACGGCTTCAATGACTTCCAGAGCCTGTCTGTCTGCATCCTTCTCAGGATGCAGATATAACGTGAATTTTTTCCGTTCCTCACTCACTTCATTACTCCCCTTTAAATACGGCGATCGCTTCTACCAGTGCGGTCTGTGGAGAGGCCATCATAACCACTTTCGGGCCCAGATGTTGCCATGCCGCCTGGACTGCCGTTTCGATAAGCGGTGCACCACCACCGACAATATAAACCCGGTTTACATGACGGAAATCGGCAAGGTCATCCACCACCCGAGCCCCCAGACTGGCGATTGCGCTTTCAATGGTATCCATCACCAGTGGGATTTTGCTCTCGTCATTAATCACCTGACGGACAAAATCCATATCGTGGCGGTGTTTTATCAATTCATCAGCCACCATGGCACTGGTATCACTTGAAGCCATACGAAGCGCACTGAGGGCACTCTGAGTGACCATTGACACACCAATATCCGAATTACCATGAATGGCACTGACCGCATCAAACTGCCCGACAATGACGCCAACATCTAGAGTCGTCCCGCCAAGGTCGATTACCAGCGATTTCTCGTAAGGCCCGACACTGTCTTTTACCAGACGGGTAAACACGGCAGGCAGGGATTCCGGCATAACTTCAACGTGTTCAATACTGAACGTCTCACCTTTATTCAGTTTTACCGGCCGCATAAGGTTGTCGATCTTGCGCTGAATGTTGAGCTCATTCTTCTGGCATTCTTTTGTATAGAACTCACTGATAGGCAGTGTCACCGTCAGTGAAACAGCCTGTGGCTTCAGCCCGCTGTTAAGTAATGCATGATGTACAGCCAGAACATTCACATCCGTGTACTGATACTCAATATGAGTCGTCAGGATGGACTGATTGCTGACTTCATCATAGGTGTACTTCTTGCCATCGAGCTCATAGTTAAAAGTCTGTCGATTTCCCAGCCCCTCTACCTTCCAGCCGGTACGGAACGAGTTCGCAGATACTGACGTCTGCAGCTTTTTCCCGGCATACCAGGCAAGTTTTACGTTTGTTGATCCGTCGTCACAGAAAATATTCATTGTCATTCCTTAGCCCAGATATCGATAACACTCAAAGTGAGTATTAACAATTATTCTCACGGCAGTGCAACTACTCACTTTGAGTCCCTTCGAACATGATAATATCAAAACAAACTCATAATCAAATCATTTGAACATCGAAAACACATTATTTTAATATTACTTTAATATCATACTGAGTTGAGGTAACTTTCACCAAAAAGCATCGCTATCGGTTGACATGACAGCCAAAAAAACTATCATCATGATATTGTTTTAATATTAAAAAGGGATTGCAATGATACTTACGATAGCTAACACAAAAGGTGGCGTAGGTAAGTCTACGCTCGCGGTCAACATTGCCGTAAAAAGAGCCCTTCAGGGGAAAAAAGTTTGGTTAGTCGATGGTGATAAACAGGGTTCGTCGCAAACAGCTATTTTGGTTCGTTCAGAGGACGGTGTTGAGCCAGGTATTGCTTGCTCGCATTACCCTGAAGGTCCGGTATTAAGGAGCCAGGTTTTACAACAGAAAGATAACTTTGACGATATCATCATCGAATGTGGGGGCCGAGACTCCACTGCTATGAGGGCAGCTCTGACAATCACAGACGTCCTTTTAGTCCCTTCAGCACCGGGAAGTTTCGAAGCTTGGGCTATGGATGCCAACGCCGAACTAATCAAAGAAGCGCGGAGCATAAGAGATGGGTTGGTCTGCTATTCGCTTTTGAACAAAGCAGATACTCAAGCCAGATCCTCCTACAACAGAGATATGCTGGAAATGATGGAAGAGTACAAAGAGGACATCCCAATCCTCGACAAAGTCATCTATCAAAGAAAAGTCTACGCCAATGCTGCAGGCAGTGGAAGGACCGTGAGTGAACTGAAATTACGTTCGCATGAAAAGATTGCAGTGCAAGAGCTAGATACTCTCATATCAACACTATTTGAATAGTTAAATGCAATCAAAATAATATTAAAGTAATGTATAGGTGATATGAAATGGCGCTCCAAAAAAAACCCAAAAACCAGCAATCTGTTTCAAATAATGAGGCAGTAGAAAACTTCATAAACTCAGCCCCCGATGCAAAACTCCCCGCGTCGAAGGGAGTTGTTAAAGGTAAAAAACAGCAGATCACAATCACGATGGACCCTGAACTGATTAAGCGTATAGATGAAGCAGCTGCAGAGAACGGGCAATCGCGCGCTGCTTTCATTAATATGTCATGCATAAACATACTGGACTATGGTTTGCAAATTGCTGGCAAGAAGAAAATCAGCGACTAAAAACATTAAAACACAATGAAAGCAATTTCAATTTGATGTTGTTTTAATATTAAAACAACATCAAATCAATCTTTTCTGAATCTTACTGCTATCTTAGATTTTTTTTATCATCGCAACAGCCTCAGCCCCGGACATCTGAAACTGTACCCGGTGCCGTGCCGCCACATCGAGTGCAAACACCTTCGTGTAGACCTCCGTTGAACTGATACTCTTATGCCCCATCAGACTCTGCAGCACCTTCAGCGGAATACCGTTGTACAGCATATGCATGGCATAGGAATGCCGAAAAGTATGTGGAGTCACCGCTACCGAGAATGTCACACCGTCGGCCGCAGCGGATTCAACCGCTTCACTCAGCCAGGTTCTGACGGTGCGGTCCGTAATTTCCCAGATGCGTGCTTTCTCTGTTCTGCCAGTACGTTTATTTCGGCGCTCGAGGGGAATTTTCAGCGTGGCCACCATCATCTCCAGCTGACTGACGTACTGTTTATCTGACAGCGGCACCAGGCGATGAGCCTGGCTGCCAGCAGGCATTCTTCCTGCTGTTCTGGCCGCCTTTTCTGCCCGCTGTTTCAGGGTGGCCAGCTGCACAAACGGGTAGGGTGGCGCCAGCGAAAAATCACTCCGGGTCAGCGCCAGCGCTTCGTTAATGCGCGCGCCGGTATTCCACAGCGTGGCCAGCAACATCTTGCGGTGCAGATCGGGGACATAATGGAGTAGGGCGCTTACTTCCGGCGCCAGCAGATACTTCGGCAGTTCGTCCTGGACGATCGCCATCTGACGCAGGGCCAGAGCCGCCGGGTAATCGATGGCCACAGGTAGCTGTGCTGCAGGAACATTGGTTTGAGTGACCGGCATGAGATGACTCATTGCTTTAACACCCCGGAAAATCTGAAGGGCCGATAATAAACATCACCAGGCCGTCGCGGCAACGTTCAAGCTCCGCCTCACTGGCAGAAGAAGACAGCCTGTGCAGGTTCGCGGGGGTCGCGTCCAGAGGATATAAATCCTGGCTGAACAGCGACAGATTATCTTCACTGCATGTGAGACCTGCCGCTCCCAGATACCGGGAATAATCAGACAGTATGGACCGGCGTTCTGCTTCAGGCAGTGACTCAAAATACCCCAGATACTCATCAGTAAAAGCAGAATCGGCGATCCCCCTGACCACGCCGGCCATTTCCTGACAGATATCCAGCTGCAGCACCGCCGCAGGGAAGATATCCTCCCGGTGTCCGCCACAGGATGCGGAGGCCAGCCGCCACTGACGGTTGGTGCTGACCGGTACTGTCCGAGTCGACGCAAGCACCAGGACCGGCAGTTTACCCGTCCACGTTTCAAAAGGTTCGTCAAAATAATCAGCAGGAATATCGGCAAGAGCCATTCCATCCCATGTTGACACTGTCATGTTGCTCCTCGTTATAGTTTATATGCGGCGGGTAACCAACCGGGAGCCGGCGGCAGCGGAGAACAATTCCAGGGATGTTGCGCTGCCAGTTCCTGAATATCGTCGTCATACAGCCCAGTCCCGCCAAAATCAAACGCCGGCCAGCGCTGGCAGGCATAGCAGTAGGCCAGAAAACCCTCATCCCGCTTCCGGGTCAGCCAGTACACCCAACTGATGGCGTAAATGTCCTGCGAGTAAGCCCCCCAGGCCACAAAAAACGCAAAGCGGGTCCAGTGGGCCAGTTCGGGGTAAAGTGGACGCATGGCAGCCAGTTCATTCAGCGTCTGCTGGTCAAGACTGAAATCCTGCTCTTCCGTGTCGGTAACAAATGTCTCCAGATCAAACTTAAACTTTTCCATCCAGTGTTCCTTTATTATTGAGAAATCCCGCCTTACCCTCTGTTAATGCTTCTATCTGAAGCTTGCCCAGAAGTCAGGCCGAATGTCATACAGCATTGTGTCACCAACATCAGCCAGCTTTTCATCAAATTCCCCCTTATCGGGAAGACAACCATCCTTGACATCAGAAACGTCGCTTAACTCTCTTAGATGCCAGAATTCGCAGTCTGGCTCCTGGATAGCAATAACAAAACCGTATGAATTCACCAGGTAACGCGGATTAACCGGATATTCTAAATCCCTAATCCATAATGGAGTGCTGTTTGGGATACCAAGAGCCATTCTTATTTCCAGTAATGTCCTGTTACCAGTTCGACCAGCAGTACATCGTTTACACATAAAATAGTCACTCAGAGTAATTATTACGGGCGGCAGATCTGTCTGCGCACAACCCTGCGTCTGTCACCCGGATGATTTTCCCCTGCCGTCATCATTTATAAGAGGATAATGAGCAGGCATATAGCCACGCCGTTAAATTACCGGATGGCCGTTTCGGTGTGATCCGATTTATTGCGTATTTAACAGTTTCCGGAAGTGTACCACGCACACGAAATAAGCAAAGCGGCAATATCTGCCCCTGCGCGACGGATCACGGGGAAGGGGATAAACACAACATATAGAAGAAAACGCAGCTGATGGCATGGCACATGTTGTGTTTCTGCGCCGCTGCGCGCCGGTGGGAGGAAAGAAGATCCGGAACAGACAATTTTCGGATCTGCACGGTGGGAAACCCGTAAAGAATATGATAATTAAACAAAATACATAAAATCATATCAGATTTGATATTTATCATTAATCATATAACCATATCTAATATGATTATTGCACACAGAGTAGAAAATCACTCATGATATGATTTTTTTACTCAAGCGACATTTTCAGACGGAGCGTGCAGGATGGATGAGAAAGAAGTGAATTTTTCACTCAGCTATGAGCAACTGACCCGGATAGCGGAAGAACGTATCCGTGAATGCGAGCTGGACAGCCAGGGCGCCAAATACATCAGCGAATCGAGTAAGGCCAGCACCCTTCTGGGATTCTGGTATGAACTGGCCATTACTGGTGCGCCAATGAAAAATTACGAACAAACCAAAGCGCTCATCGACGCCGATCATCAGCGTCTCAGAAAGCTCATCTGGCCAGAGACGGATAAGTAATGACTAAGACACGCCGACCATCGCCGCTGCAGCGGCGGGTGCTGATTGTGCTGGCCGCCCTCGATGCGAAACGTCCGGGACCGGTGGCCACGCGGGATATTGAGCGGATGCTGGAGCAGGGCGGGGACGCCCCGGTGTACGGGCCGAACCTGCGCGCCTCCTGCCGGCGTATGGAGGCCGCAGGCTGGCTGCGCACCCTGCGCGCCCCGAACCTGCAGCTGGCCGTCGAGCTGACGGACGCCGGCCGTGCGCTGGCCGCTCCGCTTCTGGCTGACGAACAGGCGCGTGTCCTGGCGGAGCAACGCACGACGGAGATCCGGGTTCTGCCCCTGGTCCGGATAAAACCGGTATACGAGTCTGACAGGTTCGGTGACGACCGGCCGGTGGAGCTGGACGGTCGCTGGCACCTGGCGTGCCGGGGCGACTACGTTATCCGTCTCGACGGCACCACCTGCCTGCAGCTGTGGAACACGGCCGGGCAAGTGATGCGACAGGAAGGCGACCCCCTGCAGGTGGCTGAGTGGTTACAGGCCTGTCACGATGCCGGCATTGATATCCGCCTGCAGATCAACGAAAGCACCGCGCCGGAACAGGGTACACCTTCACTGAAAGGGGCTGAGTTTCCCGGCGGGCAGGCTGCAGACACGACGGAAACCTGGTACCGGTACCTGCTGAGGGCACTGCGACAATACGATGTGCAGGGGCTGTCCGCCACAAACCCGGAGCACCTTAACGCAGTGAAGCCCGGCAGGCGTAATAAGGAACAACCGCTACAGGAACGTTTTCTGGCACTGGCGAAAACGGTGGAAGGGACCCCTGGTGCCCTTCGTTCGGATCGGTATGAAGAGGATGCCGGCCCGCTGCTGACAGAGTTGCTGGACGGATTCGGGTTCACGCCGGACCAGGCTTCCCGCCTCATCCGCCTTATCCGCTGGCCGCTGATGAGTCAGGAAGAATATGACCGGCGCGAGCTGAACAGCCTGCTGGATGAACTGGAACAGCGACAGCTGTACTGCAACCGCGAGCAGCTGACTGAGATTGTGTTTTCACCGGTCCGCCAACCCGGCGAGCGCTGGACTGACCGTCTGCAGTGGCTCCTGATTACGGACGGATTCGGGTTCTGCAGTCCGCTGTCCCGTGACGCAGGCGCCCGGGCGTTGGCGATCCTGGCCGGCTACACGGGGCAGGAGGTGGCGGAACATCTGGCCACGGTGATCGTCTGGAACAACCACAGCGCGGGGACGCCGTCATGAGCACAGGCAACGTCCATTTGATTGTAACCTGCACGCGCCGCAAAACCGTGCCTGCAGGTGATGCGGTCTTTCCGGATGAACGTGACGTGGAGAGAGCTTACGGGCTCTGGATGGAAAGACTGGCGCAGGCCCGTCGCGGATCGCCCCCCATGACCGCCGGCGAACTGTATACGGGCCAGCACTGGTGCAGGGCAGTTGCAGCTGCGGCGCGAAACGGTGCCGAAATGTGGGTGATTTCAGCTGGCCTGGGGCTACTACATGCCTCTGATCCCGTGGTCCCGTATGAGGCGACATTTTCCTCGATGCCGTTCTGCCATCGCACTCACTGGGAACGACTGACAACACGTCCACTTTCGGAACGACGGTGTACCTCCCTGAAAATGCTGATGCAGACAAGGCCTGACGATCGGTTTGTAGTGGCGGCCTCCCCAGTATACCTGCGTGCCGTGGAATCAGACCTTCTCGCGGGAAGGTACACGCTACGAGCACCTGAACAGTTGACGGTTGTCACCTCAAAAGGCTATCAGGGCAGCCTGAAGGACAGTGTCCGGTATACGAGCGCAGGAATGATGAAGGGGCTGAATACCAACATGACAGGATTAAATATTAGTTATGCCGTGCAGTTGATTGGTAATGAGGAAGATCGCAGCAGAACAGCACATGAGGTATATGCATGATCCGCCTGTTATGTTCAATAGTTATGATCGTTCTGACGTTTTCTGCCAGCGCGGATGTCAGCGGCAGGGTTGTGCGCGTGCTGGATGGAGATACCGTTGAGATTCTTGAAACAGGGAACAGAGTGACCCGTGTTCGTCTGGCCGGCATTGATGCACCCGAAAAGAGCCAGCCCTTTGGCCAGCGCTCCCGTCAGGCTCTTTCATCGATGGTGGCGCAGCGAACCGTAACCGTCACGGGAGGAGATACGGATCGTTATGGACGGCTATTGGGTACGGTGTGGCTTGACGCTAAGGACGTGAATGCCGAACAGATCCGTAAGGGACTGGCCTGGGCGTACCGATATCACGGAAAACCCATCAAACCTGACTACGCTGCCCTCGAAGACGAAGCCAGACGTCTGGCAATCGGACTCTGGTCAGCCCCCGACCAGACAGAACCCTGGCGTTGGCGGAAGCAACATCAGGGATAAGGCTCTCTCAATGACGCCCTGAATCCGAACGTTGCCGACAGCAGGGGAAACCGATTACCTGTGCCTGTGTGAAAATGCCTGCATCCTGTGCTACGAGTTCTCACGATGCCAGGCGGCCGATTTGACTGCCAGTGCCAGTGCGCGTCCTTCTCCTTTCTTTTCCTGTTATACATAGCAACACGCAGATATATATTGACGGAAATAAAATGCACTTAAGTTAAAACTAATGGACATATCAGAACATAACCTATAAATTTATATATGTGCAGTAGAAACAAGTCTAATTAAATATATATCATTAACAATTTCCTCAGGAGTTCTAAAATGAATAAGAAGAGTGACAGAACCTTTCCTAAACCATTTTATTTTGCAGTCCTGTATGTAATAACGTTTTCCTTTTCTTACGCATGTTTATCTGAAATTCAACTAATTGTGTCAAATAATAATTCGCAAATTGATGCGGTGTGGCCATTAAACTGGATTACAGATCCGAACCAACGCATCTATGGTGCAGCTTTTTTAGGAGTGCTTATCTGCTGGGTTATTAATATTGTTTTCAACAAAGTTATTTTTACAAAGTATAAGAATTCGAGAAAACAATCCATCTGAAGCCCATACCTTTTAGGGATGGCGGACGCTTGTTCGCCACCTGAGCTATGCCACACGTTGTACTCCCTCAAAACCCTATCCCAAACTTTCCCTCGTTCAGCGCGTAGTTCTTTTCCTCATCATCCAGTACTCTGAGAGGAACTTTGTTTAGTTTGCACATGATACCCCCCATTTTGGTGGTTTGAACGTAAGATTACGGGTATTGATACCTTATTCAACTATTACTTTTATCCAGCTATTTGATACATAGTCGATACCGTTAATAATATCCACTGCATCGGTATCACATATTACTGTAGTTGTCCCGTAAAAAACACTAACCCATAAATATCACCCCTGAATATTTACGCTACAAACAGCTATTACTTTGTTGTCTTGTTGACGAGGTCTTTTGTACACATGCTGTCGAACGCTAAAATTTATGCTCAACGGAAATTTCGGCAGTTCCAGCGGCTACCGGTATAAACGGAGAATAATTATGCCGCGTGGCGGCATAAAGGCGCCAACAGATGTTAAATATTACACTGAAAGTGAGTGGCGCCGTTGCCCGGCGTAGCCGGTTACAGTTCTGATAGGTTCCACCAATCCATCCCTTCCCCCTGTTAAGCCATAATCCGCAAACAGGCTGTACAGAAAGCTATGTGCGCCGTCGGAGTGGTCACGACAAGGCTTAGCCGCAGTCGGGGCGTATCTCCGCGTTAGCGGGCCGTTAGGACCGCTTACGGGCGTGTTATCCTGGACCTGTCGACAGTATAAATTAAAGCAGCTCAGAATCTAGTTACAACATCCATCATTAAAAGCGATGTCTTCCGGCCCTTTGGGCCGGGTGGCGGCGCTTTTCAGTGGTGAGTTTGTGTGATGAGTTGAAGATTTGGAAGGTCAGTTACCAGATGTTGGCAGTTTATAAAGTTTTGCACCCTGCCCGCCATTTTTGGCGGGAGCTACTTTAAGGCGCAAAGCGCCTGAACCGAACCGGCGCGGACAGCGTCCGCTGCAAGGGCGGGCGTTATACACATGTCCACAGGACAGGTGCTGAATAGGTTTTATTTTTAAAAGTAAGTAATAACTGAAGTTTAAAAGAAAGAAGATCGGGTGTTTAAAAGGATCATCGTAGTTTGTAAAGAAACCATTTAGTGGTTTGAACGATATCCTTCCAGTGGATTGAAGCAATAGCCTCTTGTAGTTTGTGTGGATAAGTAGAAGAACAACGAAAAGCGGCGAAACATTGGGCGATCGGTCACAGAAATGTGTGACCAACCAAGGTCGGATTTTGTTTAAGTTTATTCACCCCGAGGTCTACAGGACGAGTATGTCATTCAGAGACCTGAAACAGGGACTTGGACAGGTGAAAACTGCAATACAAGCTGTAAAGCAGGCAGGCGTAAACCGGCGCCAGGGCACCAGGTCATATAGATTGTGTATTAGCAGGCGTTAAGTTGTGACGAGCAAGGCATCACCGAGTCGAGCATAATGGCCACGCGAGAGCTTCATTCGCTCAGTGACACGACGTTCTATCTCGTCGCGCACCGAATCAAGAGTACCGAAGAAGCGGCCCTTACTGATTTCTTTCTGGAGCTGCAGACGAACCAGTTGCTCAATCTCTTTACGCGTTCGGGGAGCATCCTTACGCGCCCTGTGCCGTTTCATGCCGTGTTCATAACGTGACTTATGATACTGTCGGAAGCGTTCACGCACGAATGACCAGGCTGCACTGATAAGTTCATCTGCACCGGCGCGAGGTAGCCCTTTCTTCTCACGTTGCTTGTTCTCCCACTCGATACGGCTGCGACGGGCTGCAGCAACTGCTTCCTCAGACACTCCCAGTACCTGCCACATCAGCGGCGTGAAAGTTATGTCTGTGGGGATATTGCAGCCAATTTCTTTGTCGTATTCGGTGTTATAGGTAATGAGATTGAGCTGAGCGAGAAACTTCAGAGCCCCCGTCAGGCGGGTGATCGACAGACGTTTTTTTTCCGTGGCCAGCCCGCAGCGAATGCTCATGGTAGTAAGCGATGAACCAACGCGATTAGCCAGGGGATTAAAATAATGGCACATTGCCTGAACAGCTGCTTCCAGAGCCCGTATGCGCAACACTGGAGGGCGCTTTTTGCGCTCACCACGGGCGATCAGCATAGCAACCAGAGCCTGAAACTCTGCACGCTGAGTGAAGCCAACAGCTTTCTCGCGAATTTTTTCACAGAATGGCAGGGTTTTCTTTCCCTTTTCAGGAATGAACTCTGGATTCGGATTTTTTACCTGGCGGTAAAGTGTAGTAGCTTCAGAATTCTGCTTACTCACTACTTCCTGCGCTTATGTTGCACAGAAGGAGTAAGCACGGAATCTCTTGTCTTTTTTCGCGCACGGGTTATACTCCCATACAGAAGCAACAACTTCTGCATGATTTGTTAAGGACCCCGTTAATCTCGCGATGCCGCCAAGTATCTAAGATTATCGGGGTTTTTGCTTTTCTGGGCTTAGTTAACTAACCTGCCAGAACCTGTCACCTTCTAAGGCGTGACAACCTAATAAATTCATTTATAACAATAAGTTCACCGACTTTATCACCACAACAATGCAGGATCAATTTTTAGGATCTCTCCAGCACCAGGATTAAGCTTCACTTCTGGAACGATGCGCTTCTGCGTCTCGTTTTAAGCTCTCGAAAAGCTCTAGTGGTACAAGATAAAACGCCGGCGCGCTACGATTCAGAATAGCAATAGCATCACCCTCTGCTGACTCGACAGTCCCTAACGGATCCCTTTTGAACTCCGTGATACCAGCGACTTTCGTGCAATGTATCGGATGTGCCATAACTCCTCCTGGTTTACAGATAGCACCTACGAATTATTGTATCGTAGCATACAATCAGACACTTAAAAGCATCATTAACTAATATTATGATCGCTGATCAAACTCAGTTAAGTGTAGTTTTACATGATATAGTACATCCGCACACAGAATATACCTCTAAAATTCAAATAGATACGGCCATTAGCGGATGATGTCTAAAATCATTTCTTCAAAAAAAAATTCCAACTTGCTCCTCAGGTCTTAAACCTGATTTCCAACAGCAGGGAACCTATGACAATCAAGAATGGTAGCCTGCAGTATGTAGCAGTAAACCAAGCCTTTCTTAGGTTATTAAAACTCCCTTATGATTATCCTATTGTAGGTAAAACATTAGACCAACTTCCTACATCCTTAGCTTACCTTTCACAGCGAATACACAATCAGGAAGAACTTGTTATGGAGCATGAAGACCAGTTCTCTTCAATCGTTACGCATCCAATAGGTGAGAGCAACTCTATACATGCTTTGTACTTCGAGTCCCGGCCCTATTATGACGATGAAGGGATCTGTTCCGGTACTATGCTTCAGGTAAGACCTGTTGATATTTTTGGACCAGATAGCTTACTGTCGGGAGACGTTCCCAAATCGTTGGTATATAGGGTACCGTCCGAGATATTTACTAATGCTGAATGGGAAGTCATTTTTTTAATATCTCTTAAATACAGCAGGAAAATTATGTCTCGGATATTAGGGACTTCTTTAAAAGCGGTAGAACACAGAATCAGCAGATGTCTGCAGAAAACCGGGACCGCGTCAGGGGCCGAGCTAATAGAAGTTTGCAAGAAGAATAACTGGGATGCCTATATCCCCCCTCGATTTTTAAAGCCGAGATTTCGATTATTCAGAGCTGATCCTGATGCGTATCTAGTTGACTCATCACTAAGCAAACAGTAGTCTTCAACAGTCATAGTAAATCCTGTGACCGGGCGTGAGAACCCGTATCTACACGTGCACATAGACACGCATAGCGTGTTTTTTTGTGTACTGAACCAGCACATCTGTGTAATGGCGGTTCAGGTAGGGCAACCGTAAGGTTGGCCGGTACCGTGTAGGCCGGTTTCTCACCCCTGCCTGGGCTGCCACCAGAGCGTGAGAACTCCGTGGTAGCCGATATCATATCTACACGGGAGCTTCATCTACAATGCTCAAGAACTTATCAAAGAATTCTCAATCCCCCTTAGCAAATAAACTTGGCTTTCAATGCCTTGTAGCTGATGTGTTCTCTAAACAGAACGCCCTAATCCATACCACATATCACAACATGTTCAATGGGGTTTCTCCCCATTAAGGGAGATGCATTTTACGCGTAAATTTATTACGTACTGATTTGCCAGGGGACTTCACAATGATTAATGAGAACACTATTAACGCCCTGCATAGCGTTTTTCCTGAACTTTCCAAAAAACAGTTAGAAATTGTGACTCTGTATGCACACGGAAATACATATGAATCCATTGCTGACATTTGCAATATCTCTGTTGAAACGGTCCGATCACATCTTAAGCGAAGCACTAAGGCTCTGAACTTAAAAAGCAACGATGCAATGCGGGCAGTAATATTGTCACGCTCATATTTTTTTATGATTTCATTAATGATCACAAATTAATCAAAAAATGCACCCCTTAAGGGTGCATTTTTAAGACTTGGACTATTTACACTTTACTTTGGTTTACTGGGATAGAATTATACGCGCAGACCTTTAAGTATTGCCGCCAATTTTACTTGAGGGTCTACCCTACAAGAGCATTCTGAGCTATGAGACCCCCAATACAGCAGGCAAACTTAAGTGTTTGTTAGTAAGACTGTTAGTCGTCATGGTTGAGTATGTTCGTCCCCGTTGAACATTGAATTATCCCGTCATGGATCAATTCTGCGCGAAGCGTTCAAAAATGAATATTGAGACTGTATGTAACCAACAATGGTATCTTGCTCTCTATATTACGGGGGGCAAAAATCGCGAGAAATTATTCGGCTGGCTACACGACAGGAGAATTACTCCCTGGACGCCATTATCCTTAACGAAAATACGTCGTGCTGATGCACCGCATGTTTTCAGAAAAAGGGTATCTGCAGTTTTTCCTGGATATTTTTTCCTAAAAGCCAATTTTGATGTTCAAAAGATAGATACTATTAGGGCGCACTCAGCCTTCTGCGATTTTGTGAAGTTCGGTAGCCAAATCACCCCAGTGAACACAAGGGTGGTTGAAGCATTAATGAAAAAATATCCCGACCCTACCCATCACCCTGCAGCAAGGGATGAACTGGAAGTTGCATCAAATATTTGGCTTACAAAAAGTCAGTACAAACGCCTGACACAGCTAGAAAAAATGGAACACCCAATATCCAGGACAGCGATGTTGTTCGATATGATCACCCATGCTGATGCATGGGGGTTTTGAAATGTAATTTACCGTAGCCTCTTAAACTGGCCTTAACCAGTTATCACTCCATCCCTTTTAGTTTCCCCCGTCTATGGGGGCTTTTTTTTGCACCGTTTTCCGGCAATGACGTCTGGGCTGGTCCTACCCGATGAACAACCTCTGTTCCTTTAACCAGCCAGCACTCAGGCTTCCTTCATTCTGGCGGAATGAAGGTACAGACGTCATTGCCAGAAACCGGAACCTAAGAGAGACAAACCATGCAATCCACCCAGGAACAGGTCAGCCATCTCTTGTGGTGCATTCTCGTTGCCTTACGTACGGCAGTCGAAAACCATCACATAACCTCAGAGCGTGGCAAACGTAGATTCATCACTGAATGGTTAAGCGGAGCAAGAAGAATACCGACATTCAAAGGAATGGGAAGCGAGTTCATGACTATCCGGCAGTTACTCGAAACCGAAAAAAAACGCTCCATTGATGCCGTACTGACTACGCTCTGGACGAACTCTGTATCAACCGGGAACTGCGATCTTTTTCGATTCCGGGCAGTACTTAATTCACTTCTAGGACTTGGTTGGAAACACTGCCTCTGCCCCTGGCCTGAACAAGTTGTCACCGAAATCATGGAGCGCCAGCGCACTCGGAAGAATCACATCCTGCAGCTCACTCGTATGGAAGAAGCATTTACCGCAACAGGCTCAATGATTTCACCTGTCACATTTCAACTCCTGCTGAAAAAAAACGAGGACGAAGAAGTTGAAAAGTCTTTCTATCTCGATCGTTTCTCTGTTGTTCGAGGTCGGGACACCTCGTTGTCTAAAGCTACTTTACGCACTCTCTATATCGGACATAGTACCCTGCCGGAAACCGCATGGGGAGCATGGGGAGATCGAGAAAATGTCGGCAGCGGTAATCTCTGGCGGCCAGACCTTCACTGACCGATAACAAAAGGAACAAACCATGAAGTTTCGACCATTCACCCGGGACGTCAGCGTGCATAAAATTGCCCTGCCCCTGTTAATACCGTCACTGTTGAGCAGCTGCACGGGATTTCAAAACCGTAATGTCGCACCAGACACCCCTGCACTCGTGTTTGTAGACGGTCAGATCAGCGACAGC
Source organism: Citrobacter sp. Cpo142 (assembly GCF_030332425.1). Taxonomy (NCBI): domain Bacteria; kingdom Pseudomonadati; phylum Pseudomonadota; class Gammaproteobacteria; order Enterobacterales; family Enterobacteriaceae; genus Citrobacter; species Citrobacter sp. Cpo142. The sequence goes on along the minus strand of NZ_JAOWHW010000144.1, from coordinate 11,607 downwards.
GCTGATATAATCAAACAAACACAACGACGGATAGCGCCTCCGGCCGCTACACCTGTTCCCGTACGACAGTCGGCAACTGCAGCGCAGTTATCGAAGACCTCGCCTTTACCTCAACCAACAATGCTGGCTTCCTCCACAAGTAAATCCAGCGCACCTGGTTCAGTCGCGAACCCATCACTGTCAACACTTACATTTATCGGCACACCGGGTCCCGTTGAAGTTCTGTCATTATCACCGGCGCGCAACCTCACACTCGAACAGTGGGTCAAACGTATCATTCCCACTGGCTGGGCACTCAACTACGAGAATGCACTGCGCCCTGTCCTGAATACCCGTATCGTCTCGGTATACACCAATGACCAGTGGACTAGGGTGCTCAACCGTTTGCTGGAAGAGCAATCAATCCAGGCGCAGGTGGACTGGAATCGTCATGCCGTCACACTGCAGCGAAAGGGTCAATCTGCTCAGTTAAAAACCTCTGCGTCGTCCACTGAAAACCGAACAACTCCTGCCCAGGCAGCCGGCGTACCGAAAAACCCATTCAGCGGCCCGGATTCAGCCCAACCAGTAACGCAGGCAACTGTTAAATCTCCGGCCCCTGTAACGACAAAATCGGCGCAGACACCGGTAGCGGTGAAACCGCAGCCAGTCACAGGACAACCGATCGCACCTGTGATTCAGGGCAAAACCTGGACGGCACCGGCTGGTACAACTCTGCGGGAAATGCTGATGAAATGGGCACAGGACACCCGCTGTGAATCTGGCGCTTCACCACACTGGACGGTTATATGGCCTGTCGCCGTGACGGATTATCGGCTTGATGCTCCGCTGACATTCCGCGGTTCATTTGAAACCATGCTCGGCCAAATGTTCGACCTTTACCGTACCGCACAGAAACCGCTTTATGCAGAAGCTTCCCGCATGCAGTGCGTGGTATCAGTCACAGACACTCCGGCAGGTCGATGATGGGCTGGGTCATACTGGCCATCGGTATGATATTTTTCCTTATCGCCGGTGATATAGATTCCCAGCGCAATCAGAACAGTCGGACAGCTATACAAACACAGAGCGGCCAGTTTTATGCATCCCAGTTCCTGACCATCGCTAATCGTGTTAATGACTGGCGTTACAAGACAGGTCAGAAGGAGGGCGCCATTCCAACCGATCAACTGGGTCTTCCCTTCACGCCCGACAGCCGAATCCAGTACCGGTTACTTCAGAGCAGATTGTGGATCTGGATGCCGGAACAACCTGGGCTCGTTGATGCATTACGGGCACAGAGTCGCGGTTCGGCACTTATCGGCACCATGAGAAGTGGCCAGCTAATCTGGCTCTCCGGTCTTGCCACCGGACTCACGGCACCACAGGGCGTTTCTGAAGGCGCCGTGGTTTACCTCAACTAATCCGGATTTTCCCCATGAAGAAAACCCTTTTGCGGCGCCTGCTGATGGCGTCCTGCTTTGCCATGCTCGCAGGCTGTACCTTCTCTGAAATCAACAAAATGCAGACGAAGGCTCAATCTGATGCCACGGTAGCCCGCGCGCAGGCGCAGCTGCCACGAACCCAACACCAACAACCACTGACCTGGACGGACCGGCAGTGGATTAACCCCAGCCCCATTCCTGTCGCCGTACGGGAAAGAAACCGCCAGGCTCCGTCCTGTAACATAACTCAGGCAAAAAAGAACATTACGCTGCAGGAACTGGCACAACGCATCACAGCTTTGTGCGGCACACCAGTCATATTTACTCCTGATGCCATTGATATCAGCCAGAGTAGCGTCAGCACCGGTGTCACACGCCAGATGAGTGGCTCACTCCCCCCCCCTGATGACAGTGGGCGGACACCACTGGCAAGCCTGGGTGGCGTAACCTCTCCGGCAACAGGCGGAACCAGCCAGCCCCTGAATCTCACCGGATTGATGTGGCAGGGCGATCTGGGCGGGCTTCTGGATCTGATGGCCAGCCGTAGCGGTCTCTACTGGCGAATGGATAATGGCACCATCGTTTTCTACCTGATGGAAACCCGGACCTATTCGTTGGCCATGCTGAATACCAAAACGTCCAGCACGTCGAGCGTCAGTTCAGGAACGACCAGCAGTATGGGGGCCACCAGTGGCACGGATAACTCCGCATCCGGGGAATCCACCACCTCCCAGAGCACAACTACCGGTCAGGAATACGATCTGTATGCTGATCTGCGCAAAGCTGTTGAGTCCATGCTGACTCCAAATAAAGGCCGCTACTGGCTGTCCTCGTCCAGCTCATCACTGATTGTGACGGATACACCTTCAGTACAGGCTGCCGTGGCCCGTTACGTGAACGAGCAGAATCTCATCATGAACCGGCAGGTAGCGCTGAATGTTGAAGTACTGAGCGTCGGTAATTCACGAAATGAAGATTTCCGGATTGACTGGAATCTGGTCTACAAGTCACTGCATTCAGCTGGCGCAACGCTTAATAACGCTACCGGGGATCTCTCTGGCGGTATATCTGCCGGCGCATCCATTCTTGATACCGCTACCGGTAATGCCGCGAAGTTTGCTGGCTCCAGCCTGCTGCTAAAAGCACTGTCCGAACAGGGTGATGTCAGCGTCGTCACCTCTCAGTCCAGCACCGTGACAAACCTGACGCCCGTGCCTATCCAGATGGCAGATCAGACGGTTTATGTGGCACAGTCGGCTACAACAACCACCACTGATGTTGGCGCCACCACAACTCTGACTCCGGGGATGATCACTACCGGGTTCAACATGACCCTCCTGCCGTTAATTCAGGAAACAGGTAATGTTCAGCTGCAGGTGAACTTCAATCTGTCTGATCCACCTACTATTCGTAACTTCACGTCAAAAGACGGCAACTCCTATATAGAGATGCCATATACCAAACTGCGCTCCCTGAGCCAGAAGGCAAACCTCCGGGCCGGGCAGTCGCTGATCCTCACCGGCTTTGATCAGAACAATACCTCCGTCAATAAGTCCGGTACCTTCACGCCAGGGAATCCGCTCCTGGGTGGAAGTCAGTCAGGTAAAAACGAGCGAACCACTTTGGTCATAGTGATCACGCCGACGTTCCCGCAGAACTCCGGAGGCTGAAATGAATGATGAGGCTTACCTGTTTACAATCCGGGATGGAAAATCTCGCAGCCGTTACTGGCTGGCGGGAATGGACTGGGCACCAAAGGAAAGGCAGAAATTCCGGCTACCGTCATTTCAACTGAGAAAAGCACGGCCCGCCAGTACAGCAGGTATCGGTGTTAATGCTTCCAGTGAACGAATAAATGGACGGGACAGGCAGCAACAGGTAGTTGGGGGCGGCCGATTGCCAGCCCGTCATCGCCGGCATCAGCTTTACTCACTGGCGCTCGCTTTTTGTGCCAGTACACGAAACGGATATGGTATTTACCGACTGAATAGTACTGATTTCGTGTTTCTGGCCAGCATCAATGGTTTGCCTGCCGTCACCGCCGATAAAACGGGGGGCGCAGACAAAATGCAAACGCTGCTGACACTGTTCCTGAGCATGAATGAACCGCCGTCAGAAGGATGGAAGTGTCTGGCCACAGTGGACACCCCGCTTGAAGCCAACAGTCTCTTTACCGGACTCTCTGCGCGTAGACGACAGCAATGCCGTGTACATGTTGATGGACTGCAAAGACAACGCTGGTTTTTAGCCAGCGCGATATTGCTGATGGGTACATTTGGCATTACCTGGTGGCAGGCTGCCACACCACCAGAGGAGCCGACGCTCACCGCCGAGGAAATCCAGGCCAGGGCCCGCGCGATGTTTGCCACCCAGGTAAAACCTCAATCTCTGCCTCACCCCTGGGCACACGAAGTCACGGCTACGGATCTTCTCAACGATTGTCAGAGACGGACCGATCCGGCGAAGTATGTTCTGGAAAGCTGGAAGCTGACATCCGGAACCTGTTCACCTGATGGGATAACACTTCTGTACCAGATTATGCCGGGCGGTACAGTAGAGGGATTCCTGGCCCGCGCCCGGGAAGTTTTCGGTGTCACACCTGTATTCAATCTGAAAGAGGGGGGGCGGGAAGCCAGGGTTACACTGGCTCCCCCTGACAGCCCACTCAAAGATGAAGCCGTGCCGAGCAGCTCAACGCAGTTCATCCGTATCCTCTCCTGGTTCCAGCGACAGCAGGTCATGCTCAACATCACTGATGTAGCTGCACCTCCAGTCCTGCCAGGGGCGAACGGAGAGCCGCCTCCCGTGCAGGACTGGCAGGAATACGTGTTTAGTTTCTCCGCTCCCCTCCCCTCCATCATGTTATTCGACGGTCTGGATGAAACTGGTATCCGACTAACCCGAATCTCTTTCGAGCTGAATGGCAGTGCGTTCAGCTATACCACTGAAGGTAAAATTTATGCGTCAGCAAAGTAACTTTCTGCGACAGGCGACACTCTGGCTCCTGCTGCCAGTATTCAGTCCATTACCTGTTCAGGCCTCTCAGTCAACTAACCAGCAGGTATCACAACCAGCCGAAGTGACAAAAGGTCAGCTTGAGCAACTGCATATCCGAAACATCATCCTCCAGGCAGAAGTGCAGGGGGCGCAACTTCAGCGCCAGCTGGAGGAAAACCAAGCCGGTGCCGGTACCGTCGCCCCTTCCCTTCCTGGAGCTATCGTCGGTGAGACTTCACTGCCCGGCCAACCTGCACGCACAGTTCCCGCAAATAATCGTCCTGTCGTGCTGGAAATCAACGGTCGCGACCAAAAACTCCGCGCCACACTACAACTACCATCAGGACAGTCACTGGTTGTATCGCCGGGGAGCCGTATTCCTGGTCTGGAGAGCACTGTCAGGAGTATTACGCTTGCCGGTGTCACACTCAGCGATGGCACTCTGCTTGCTTTCGGAGACTAACCATGAACGCTATTACTGCAGAATCCCTCCTGCTGTTTGATGACGGAGAAAAGAAAGAAATCCTTATCGACACCAACCAGCGAGGCGACCCAGGTGTACAGGCCGCGCTGATGGATTTAATGAATAAGCATCCAGGGATCAAACATCGTTTTGTTACTCTCTCGGACTTACGTGAGGCGAAAAAAAACCAGGCTGCTCAACCTCAGGCCAGCGATAAGGCTGGTTTGACGCTGGCAGATCTGGGTGGCGACAGCAGCCACAGTGAGCAACGGATCCTGAACTATTTCTCAGTGGCCAGAAAGCTCGGCTCCTCAGATATTCACTTCCTGATTTCAGACTCGCTCTTCCAGGTCAAAATGCGGGTTCACGGCTATTTACATGTGGTGGATGAACGTCAGAGAGAGGAAGGAATGTCCCTCTGTGCCACCTGTATTCTCTCTATGTCGGATGTGTCAGAAACCAGTTTCTACCCACACCGTGAGCAGGATGCACGACTCTCTCCAGCCATGATGCGGAAAATAGGCCTGTTTGGTGCCCGCTACAGCCACCGTCCAACTGGCGATGGTCTGATTGCGGTAATGCGCCTTATCCCGGATGACGGCAATAACGTACCTGACTTTCTACAACTGGGGTATTTGCCCGAACAAATCAAGCTACTGATACGCATGATTGACCGCCCTGAAGGGAAAATCATTCTCTCGGGACCTACCGGTTCTGGTAAGTCCACTACGCTGCGTACCGCCTGTCGGGTATACCTCGATACCAACCCCGGGCAACACCTTCTGACCATTGAAGATCCGCTTGAGGGACAGGTCGTGGGTGCTGTTCAGACCCCGATCATCTGCGACAAATCTGATGAAGAAGCAGTACATATCGCCTGGGGAAAAGCCATCTCGTCAGCTTTGCGACTGGACCCTGACTCAATCATGATGCAGGAAATGCGCGACCTTATCTCGATGCTGGCCACCATTTATGCCGCCCAGACCGGACACCTGGTGATGACTACGCTACACACAAACTCTGCACTCGGTATCCCGGAACGCATGGTTACGCTCGGCATTAACGAAAATCTGCTGTGTGATGCCCAGTTATTGATTGGACTTATCAGCCAGCGCCTGGTGCCCACGCTATGTCCTGAATGTCGTATATCCTGGCAGGATAAGGTCGCCAGCCTGACTCTCGAGGAAAAGGACTGGCTGGAGAAATACTGCAACATTGAAGGTATCTGTTCGACCGATAAGCTCTATTTCCACAACCCAGAGGGATGTGAAGCATGTACACAAGTGGTGGAGATAAACGGTCAGGTTCGCGGTAAAGTCGGTCAGGGGATCAGGGGGCGTACCGTCATTGCCGAGGTTATCGAGACCAATAACCGTCTTTTTAAGCTGCTGAAAACAGACGGCAAAGTCGCGGCGCGCCAATACTGGATAAATCACATGCAGGGGATCAGCCGTGTCCGGCACGTCCTGCATAAAATCAACGAAGGACTGGTCGACCCGCTGATGGCCAACCGTATCATTCCGCTCGATGAAGATGAACGTCTGGAGGTGGATGATGCGTGAAATGCACGTCCTGAAACGACTCCGATATACCCTGGTTCGCAAGACGTTCAGCGGTCGATACCGTGTTCAGTTCTATGATGCCCTGCGATTTCTGATTGAAAACCAGCAACAACTTAAGCCTTCACTGGAGAAAATGCGCAATGCTTGGACAAACTTCGGCCAGAACTGGCATCCCTACGTTGAGCTGACGGATGACTGTGTTGATGCCTTAAGGGAAAACAGCGGGGAAAAAACGCTGGAGCGTACGCTCTCCCGATGGCTACCGGCCGCAGAAGCGTCCGTCATAAGCGCAGGCATACGCAGTGAGTCACTACCACGCGCGCTAAGATACGCCTGTGCTCTGACCAGCGCCGGTAAGCGTATTCGTGCTGCAGTATGGCAGATGGCCATCTATCCGATCGGCTTTGCCATCATGATGGCCAGCACCATTTATGTGCTGAATACTGAGTTACTTCCCACGTTGACAGAAATCAGCCCGCCAGAGAACTGGACCGGTGCACTCGGCTTTCTTTATGGTATCTCGCTGTATTTCAGTGAATATGGCGTAATAACTGCCATCGCTACTATCGCATCAACTATCTGGACTATCTGGTCACTCCCCCGCTGGCACCGCCCCGACAAACTTCGCCGTGCATTCGACGGTCTGATGCCATGGTCGGTTTATAAGGATATTCAGGGTGCAACTTTCCTGTTGAACATCGGTGCACTACTGCAGTCCGGTGTCAAAACTAAAGACGCGCTGGAGATTCTGCAGGAAACGGCATCCCCCTGGCTTGCTGTGCGTATCGAAGCAATTACCGAACACGTTCGTGAAGGTAAACATTTCGGGCTGGCCCTGAAAGATTGCGGTTATGACTTTCCGTCGCAGGAAGCTGCCAACTTTCTCTCCCTTCTACAGGGGGACGGCGATGATGAAATCATAATTAACTACGGCCAGCGCTGGCTTGAACAAACTCTGGAGCGAGTAGCAAAACGTGCAGTCGTTATCCGCGGTCTCATGTTCCTGGCAATGATCCTGATGCTTTTGCTTCTGGTCCTTGTCGTTATGGATATCAATGCCCTTAACAGCTCGTCGGGCGCTTTTTAAACGAGGAAAAATCATGCAATTTAATTCCGAATCAACTTCTCAGACATACAAACCGGTTAAGACAGTGTTGCACCATCGAGGCTGGGGGTTTCTGGAACAGGGGAGTATTGCCCTGATCGTCCTGGTCGTCATCGGCCTTGTGCTGGCGGGATACTTCGCCCTCAAAAATAACGTCAACGTGGGTAAGGAATCATCGAATATTCAATCTCTCATCACCAGTACACAAAACCTGCTGAAAGGGGGAGATGGTTACACATTCACTTCCGGAGCCAAAATGATGGGCGCGCTTATCCAGATGAAAGTCCAGCCTAAAAGTATGACTGTACGGGGTACAGCCTCTTCAGGGACTGCCACACTTTACAATGGATGGGGTGGTGCAGTGACACTGTCACCTGTAACCGTGTCTGGATTCTCAAACGGATTCTCATTGACCTACGAAATGGTTCCTCAGGATGCCTGCGTCTCGCTCGCCACACAGCTCAGCCGAGCCAAAATTGCTGATGCCATTACCGTCAACTCCACGGCACACAGTGATGGAATCGTGACAACCGAAGAAGCCAGCGCACAATGCACAGCTGACAATGGGAGTACCGGTACTAACAAGCTGATCTTCACGCTTAACAGCTAAGGAGACGATATGCGGAGGGAACGCATTCTCTCCTGCTACCTGGCAATGATGCTGCTCATTTTTTCCCTTTCCCCAGGTCCATTGATGGCCAGTTCGAACTCCCCTCCTGATACGTTTGATGCCTGCTTTAATAGTGCCGGTGCCCGATACCAGATAGAGCCACTGCTGCTTAAGGCAATGGCCAAAGGGGAGTCCTGGCTCCGACCATGGGTCACAAACACTAACAGGGATAAAAAGGGCAATCCGGTCAGCACGGACTATGGGTTGATGCAGATAAATTCAACCCATGTGCCAAAGCTCATCCGAATGGGCATCATCCAGAGTGCAGAAGACCTGCTGAAACGACCCTGTCTGAATATTCAGATCGGGGCGTGGATACTGGCCAGCCACTTTCAGGTATGTGGTGTGACATGGAATTGCCTCGGGTCTTACAACGCTGGATTTCGTAAGGACAGGCACGAAACTCGCGAACAGTATGCCAACCGTATCTGGGGGTTCTATCTGGAACTGAAAGGCCTTCGAGTCTGTCGGCAGGAGAAAGGAAAGCGAATATGCGAACCATCATAGTCACCAGCCTGGCAACAGCATGGAGCCTGCCGTTACTGCTGGGTTTTGCGCTAATTGGCAGATGCCTGATGTGGAGAGTACTCGACTTTCTGGAAGATACCACTGCTCATAGTAAGGAGCGGAACTCGCTTCTAACTGCTGGGATTTGGCTTTTCGCCACGTTCAGTATGATCGCTGCCCTGTCACCGACTCCAATTGCCGATCGGGCTGCTGCCATCATGATGATGGGCTTCCTGCTTCAGTCCGGTATCACCGACGCAGTCAGTGGATATTTGCCACGTACTTTCACAGCACGTCTGTTACTTGGAGGACTTATTTGGGGAGTAACAAAAGACGTTTCGATTGCAGGTGTATATACGCAATTGGTGGAAATCGCTGTGGTGGGCGGCCTGATGACGTTGCTGAGTATCCTGATAAACCGGGGCGATCAGCGTCTTGGTCGGGGAGATTTATGGCTGATAACAGGTCTGACGGCCTGGATGGGGGGGAAAGATGCAGCACTGGCCACTCTGTTTGGTGCTGCAGCCTTTATGCTCTGGCTGCTAACCTGGCATTTGTCCGGAAAAAAAGAGGGGCCCCTTGGCCCCTGGTTGTGTCTTAGCGGGAGTCTCTTCCAGTTATCCAATCTGTATCAACCTGTATGGATATCAATCTTATGAAAAAGCACGATCGTGGCTGGGCGAATCTTGATGTTGCTCTGGCGCTCATAGTTGTGATGGCAATGACCGTCTTTGGACTCACTAAATACAAAGACTGGCAGCAGGAGAAAAACTGGCAGGTTGAAGCCTCCCATATCAGTACATACGCAGCTGCTGCACGGGGATACGTCGGTCGTAACTACGCCACTTTGTTAAGCGCAACCAGTACCACCGCGCCGACAGTGATAACTACGGCCATGCTTAAAAACACGGGTTTCCTGCCGTCCGGTTTCACCGAAACAAACAGTCAGGGTCAGCGTTTGAACACTTATCTGGTCAGGAATGGGCAAAACACGGAGTTACTACAGGGCATGGTAGTATCCAGCGGTGGCAGTGTATACCCGGACAAGGCATTGAGGCTGATATCAAGGGATATCAAAACCGGTTTCGGGGGCTACATTGATGATGGTAAAACCGCCACAGGTGCCCTGCGTTCTTGGAAAATCCTGCTGAGCAGTTACGGTGCCACCTCTGGTAATGGACATATTGCAGTACTCCTCTCAACAGATGAGCTGTCTGGTGCGCAGGAGGACAACGACAGGCTGTACCGTTTTCAGGTAAATGGGCGTCCCGATCTGAATAAAATGCACACTGCTATCGACATGGGTGGTAACAACCTGAACAGTGTCGGCACCATTAATGGCCAGACTGGAACATTTAGCGGAAACGTCAGTGGGTCAAACGGTATTTTTACCAGTAATGTCAGCGGTGCAAACGGTAGTTTCACCCAAAACATTACAGCCGGAGCACAGGTAAAAGGAGCAACGGTCCGTGCCGACAGCGACATTAGCGCCGGACGCAATATTACGGCAACTAACGAGGTTTCTGGTGCCACAGTCAAAGCAACAGGCAACTTGTCAGCAGGTGGGGTTTTGCAGTTGGATCGGATCAATGTTGCAGGCATCGCTTGTTACCCGAATGGGCAGATAAGCCGCGATGCCAATGGCGGCGTACTTTCCTGTCAATCCGGTGCGTGGACGTCCAGCGGCAAGGTATCAGCATTTGAAATGATTCAAGGAAATGATGCTTGTGGCAAATACGTCTACTCAAAAGCCTACTGTCCTGCCGGAAAACAATTGATTTCGGGTGGCTGGGTTCTCTCAAACTGGACAGGTGGTAACGGGTGGAACGCCCCAGATTCCTCAATGCCATCACCATCAGATAATGCCTGGCAACTTGTTACTGGAGGTGGTGTTACGGGTGGAACGTGTATGCGCGCAATAGCGTGGTGTGCTAAAAATTAACTGAATGATAAACTTGGATAAATCCTCAAGCACAAGCAAAGGAAGCCGCTAATAATGCTTACGTATCTCTTCAGTACATTAAGAAACAGGTTGAAAGTACCGACTGCCAGAAACCTCTTCAACACAACAAATCTTCGAAGAAAATCACGCAACAAGTTGCTCAAAAAATCAGGGGTTGTCATAACTGGCGAAAGCGCAGTAACCCCCCCATTTTTTTATGAATATGGTCGCATAACGATCGGTCAAGGTGTCTACATCAACACTGGATGTGTCTTCCTCGATCATGCGTCAATTTCGATAGGCGACAATACCCTGATTGGACCGAATGTCACACTGACGACAGCCAGCCATGAAACTTCGCCTGAATTGAGATGTAGTGGCGTTACTCAGGCTCCAATCAGTATTGGCCATAAGGTATGGCTAGGAGCAGGCGTCGTCGTTTTACCGGGCGTTACAATTGGCAATAACAGCGTTATAGCGGCAAACAGCGTAGTACGTTCGGATGTACCAGAAAATACGTTGTACGCAGGTTCTCCTGCTGTTTTTAAACGCAACATATGATATGGGTTACTGGAAACGAAACACATTAAAACTGCCGTAATCGCACCCATAAGCCATCATTCCATTTGATGTAATCGAGAACGATTGGCCATCAGGAACATCAAATGAAAAACTTCCAGATTTCTGCCACTGAGAGTTACCATCGATTGAGTGTGCAACAGTAAGGCCGCCAACTGTAGCTGTCAGTGAAAACGTATTGGCACAGTTATCTGAGTTACCAAAGTTGATTTTTTTGGGGGGGGGATTGCCTCCCCAGGCATATATTTTAAACTGCTTTCCAGTTGTGTTGCTGCTACTAAAAAAGCCTTTAAACGCTCCGAGAGAGGTGTAAATACCATCAGATGGAGAGGGGGAACGCCAGGCACCGGATTGACAG
>NZ_JAOWHW010000143.1:16574-25045 GCF_030332425.1 Citrobacter sp. Cpo142 | reverse complement strand
CCGTTGAACAGATGCCATTTATCGTCAACGTCAGCATCAGGGGCCATAAACGCGCCGCCATTGCTGAGCGTGTAAAAGGACCAGATACCACTGTTGTACTCGTCACAGAAGCGGTCCATCCAGGCGAAAATGCGGGGTTCCAGCGTTATCCATTGTGGGATAGAGCCAAAGTACTGCGGCCAGAAGCAGATACGCTGTTCGTCGGGTATCTGCGTTACGGTCAGTTCAAATTCGGATTCGTTAGCAGCAGATGCGAGGTTGTTTTTTGTCGCTGTTGTCATGGGTATGTCTCCGTCAATAAAAAAACGCCAGCGGCGACGGCTGGCGTATGCGGTAATAATGAGTGTTCGGGAAGATTAAATGTTGCTGGTAAATCATGCGGAGCCAGCAGATGGATACGTCCGTACAGATGCCTGGCTTGCGGGTATAGCGGTTAAGACCTTCACCGGCATCCGGTTCAAAGTTCCATGCCTGCCCTAGTCGTCTTCAATGTTAACGCCGGTGATACTGGCAGGAACTAATGGCCCTGCTGCGCAATCAGCCGATACCCACTACGGTAGGTCATAAAGCGATTAGTGAAACGACTTCAAACCTTCAGAATTATTCATTACTCCCCCCCTGAAAAATAATAAAAAAGCGGCAGAATCGTGAGATTCTGCCGTTAGTTGTGTATGTTCAGAGGAATGATATATATCTGAATATTTTTATAATGCTGATAGGCCGTTTTGTGCCATGAGCAGACAGTTCGTACGTAACTATTGTGCTCAGATTTTTCATTGAAGGGATTATTGCGCATATCTGAACCCCACCGCTATGGTCGGTTTGTCCCCGGCTGGGGAAGTCCGGAATGCGTTCACCCTAAGAGGATATTCCGCTTATCCTCTGGGGTAGTTTTGGATTAGTTAAGCTTGTTTTAGGTAGACGAGAGTATATTTAATATTCTCTCCGTAAGTTTATCCTCATAACCTTCCTCTACTGGATGATTGAATTTTACAAGAGGACCAGAACTTTTGGCTTGATCATAAGATCTTTCAAGTACTCCAGGTTCAGCACTCATGCTGTTTATCACAGTAGATAAAACGCTAATAGCAATCTTTGATGCGTGAAGGTCGAGTCTCAGATCGTCTAGATTTCTCTCAAGGATTTCAACGCGTTCATTTAAGTCAGCCATTTAATCTCCTGGGTGTCTGGGAAGAAGGGTATTACCACACGATCGCCAATACTGGCCGCTGTCACTTCCGGTTTTGTCTCAACGGCCTCTGTCATAAACTCATGGCCAAAGATGTCACCATGAAGTGCACTGGGGTTTACCCCGATAAATATGCGGGGCCCGAACCACAGATAGCACTTTACGTTACACGAATAACAATATCTTACGGCGTTTATATACCGGGTTAAGGTAGTGTGTGGTTGCGGGCATGAAGACGGCTATGATAAGTCATTGCTTTCATCATTAGTTCTCCCGTTATTCATCTCGTGCAATCACTCGTTATAACGTCCCGGTTCCGCCGTCAGAACACCAGACCTGCCCGGACGTATAGCTGTTCTCTGGGGAAGCCAGGGTGACATATAGTGGTGCAATTTCCGAAGGCTGACCAGGTCGACCAAGTGGTGAATTAGCACCAAACTGCTCAATTTTCTCCTGTGGTTGGCCGCCACAGCATTGAAGAACCGTCCAGTAGGGACCGGGGGCAACGGCATTTACCCGGATCCCTTTCGGTGCCAGTTGTTTTGCCAGCGATTTTGTAAAAGCTACGATAGCCGCTTTGGTCTGAGCATAATCCAGTAGGATCTCGCTGGGCTCGTAGGCTTGAACTGATGAGGTGTTTATAATCACGCTACCAGGGGATAAATGTTGGAGTGCCGCTTTAGTAATCCAGAATAACGAGTAGACATTGGTCTTGAATGTTGCATCAAAGGCATCAGTTGTAAGTTCCTCAATCGACTCACAGAATTGCTGGCGACCCGCGTTATTGACCAGGATATCGAGCCCACCTAAGGTCTTAACCACCTGACTAATCAATTGCTGGCAAAATGTCTCTTCACGGATATCACCAGGGAGTGCCACGGCTTTTCTTCCTGCTTTCTGAATTAGATCGACGACCTCACGAGCGTCCTCTTCTTCATCAGGCAGGTAGTTGATTGCCACATCCGCGCCTTCACGTGCAAAAGCAATTGCGACTGCTCGTCCAATTCCTGAATCACCTCCGGTAATTAACACTTTTCGGTCAGTAAGGCGACCGCTTCCCTGATAACTTTCTTCACCATGATCCGGACGTGGGTGCATTTTTCCGGCAAGTCCCGGAAAAGGTTGTCTTTGGTGTGGAAAAGGTGGAACAGGAAAACGTTCTGAATTTGTCATATTCGTATCCTGTTTCTCATTATATTTATCCGCCATTCCATCACCTCTCTATATTTACTTGGAAGAGCTAATAAGCGTAGATCAAAATTCACAGCTTGTATCTTAATAATTTCCGTATCAGATTAATCCTGGTTTTAATATTTTTTATTTTTTTGTGCGTGGTCGGTGAGTTAGCGTGTCTTTAATATCATGTTAGCCTTAAAATAAGCCAAGCGAGAGATTTGTAATGTATTGAAAAATAAAGGTGGAAAAATGGTGGATGCCGGAATTAAATTTGACTAAGTCAGGATTACCGCTAACGTTAAGCACTGAACAACGACGGGTACGAAATACACTTTTGTATCTGACTGGCATAACCGATATATGAGGTGATATATGGCAGAGCATCGTGGTGGTTCCGGTAATTTCGCTGAAAACCGAGATAAAGCATCTGAAGCAGGCCGCAAAGGTGGTCAGCACAGCGGGGGAAACTTCAAAAATGATCCGCAACGTGCATCTGAAGCCGGTAAGAAAGGCGGGCAGAACAGTCACAGTGGTGGCCGTAAGTCTGACAATTCCTGATTATTAGTTTCAGTCTCATCTTTTAATAAAAAAGAGTGTCCTGCGGGTCTGGATTAGACTCGCAGTATTTCTCTAGCCCTGAAGGAATCCATATGAATATGAAAACTATTGAAGATGTATTTATTCACCTGCTTTCAGACACCTATAGTGCCGAAAAACAATTAACGCGCGGGTTGGCTAAACTTGCCAGAGCGGCGTCAAATGAAAAACTCAGTGCGGCTTTTAATGCACACCTGGAAGAAACTCGGGGGCAAATAGAGCGTATAGACCAAATCCTTGAACAAGAGCCGGAAATTAAGCTTAAACGTATCAAATGCGTGGCTATGGAAGGACTGATTGAAGAAGCTAATGAGGCCATAGAAGGCACTGAAAAAAATGAAGTTCGCGATGCGGCGTTAATCGCTGCGGCACAGAAAGTAGAGCACTATGAGATAGCCAGTTACGGCACTCTGGCCACCCTAGCGGAACAACTGGGTTATAAAAAAGCGGTGAAACTTCTCGCGGAAACACTTAAGGAAGAAAAAGATACCGACCTGAAACTCACCGACCTTGCGGTAGGCAATATCAATAAAAAGGCCGAGAAAAAATAAAATTACTGACTCGAGGAAATCACGATGAATTATATTGAGCATTACCATGATTGGCTACGGGATGCGCATGCGATGGAAAAGCAAGCGGAATCCATGCTGGAATCAATGGCAGGCCGTATCGATAATTATCCTGATTTACGTGCCAGAATAGAGCAACACCTGACCGAGACAAAACGACAGATTACCGTGCTGGAAGAGATTCTTAAGCGAAATGATATCTCGCGTTCTGTACTAAAAGACTCGATGAGTAAAATGGCCGCGTTTGGCCAGTCGATTGGAGGCATGTTACCCTCTGATGAAATTGTAAAGGGAGCGATCAGCGGCTATGTATTTGAACAATTTGAAATAGCTTGTTATACCTCGCTCCTGGTTGCTGCTGAGAAAGCGGGTGACACCGCGTCCATACCTGCCATAAAGTCAATTCTGGCGGAAGAACTCGATATGGCTGACTGGCTTCTTAAGCATCTCCCGAACACGACGGCGCAGTTCCTTTTGAGATCTGATGCAAACGGCGTCGAAGCGAAAAAATAAGTTCTTTTCAGACTATTTCTGGCAATGCATGCACTGACAAACCACAGTCAGTGCCGTTGCCAGGCTGAAACTTCTTCCACTAAAACCTCAAGGCTATAACAGATCGCTTTTTCAATGACATCCTGACAACTGCCGGAGAAAATGGTTCGTTTTGTTACTATCTGCCCGCGGAAATTCCACGCAAACCAGATTGTACCCGCGGGAGTACCATCCTCTCCGCCGTCAGGCCCCGCATAGCCGCTAATGGCAATACTGATATCTGTTCCGGCGCGTACCCGGGCGCCTTCAGACATTTCTATCACCGTCTGTTCACTTACAGCGGTATATTTCTCCAGCGTACTGGCCTGCACACCAAGCATTTTCTGTTTTGCACTGTTGCTAAAGGTAATGATGCCAATATCATAAAACGCGGCGGTATCTGCCTCTGCGCAGAGCGCAGCAGCCAGACGTCCACCCGTGCAAGATTCAGCTGTGGTTAAGGATAATCCGCTGTCAATGAACGTATTCGCGATCTGTTTTGTTAACTCGCCAGTGGTTTTGGTTTTGTTGTACGCTGATTTTTTCATTTCCCCCCTTAATCCTCATCAGGAATGACTGAAATATGGCCATTACGCTCAAGGATTGCATACTTAATTTTCCCTGGTTCCGTAATGCCCTGACTCTGGCGTGCAGCCACCAGAATATCATCGAGAGAGACATCAACCATTTTCATTTTCTCCATTAACGGTTCGCCGTGGTCCAGCAGAATCACCGGTGAGCCATCAAGAGCAGATTCAGCGCCGCTCATCTGTTTTTTAATGAATCCGAAAAATATATCGATCACTACCAAAGTGACAATGGTGAGCATCGCCCCTGTTATGGAAAAATCATTGCCAAGTAATGCCTGTTGTGTGGCTTCACTAATAATCAATAATAAAATCAGGTCGAAACTGGTCATTTGTAATAATGCGCGGCGTCCAACAATCTTAAATACGACGAGTAAAATAAGATAAATTGCTAAGGCTCTCAGCACCATTTCCATAATGATCTCCTATGGATAAATAAACTGACTGAAACGAATTTCAGGGCCGGAATTTAACTGGATCACACTCATGGCGCTTCCGGGTTTTACTGGTGTAACAAGTAACCAGATTGCTATATTTTCTTGTTTTTTATTGGCATTATACACGAGGTACAGATCATCTCCCTTGCTGTACATTCTGTCAGGTAGAGGCCAGATATTTTCTGTTTCATAGAAAGCATTGAAATCTCCACCAATACGATAAATGTTCCCCTCAGAATGTTGACCTGTAGTCGAGATCTTTAATTTAAACTCTGTCTGCAAACGACCAAATCGCTCAAAATCCAGTGTCACTTCTCCGGTAGTATTCTTACTCACGGCATTACTGAAATAACCATCCGAAAAAACACCTAATACCGCCAGGGAAATAATAATGAGTAAAACAGCGAATCCAACCTTATGAAATTTCGACTCAAAATTCAGAAAGTAATGACTTTCTTCAATGCCGGGGACTGTCTGTTTTTTTCTGGGCATGTTTGACCTCTCTGTTTTGCTTGTATCTCGCCAGTTAGATGATTTGTAACGATATTACTTTTTAAGACAGTTCCAGTTTGCCAGATTAAGGAATAGCAACCAGACTTAATAAGTCAAGTTGTTACTGAGGTAAGGACGGAATGAAATTATACGTGATACCATTAATATATTGTTTTTTAATCCCGACAGTTTTCGCTGACGATGACAATGGTGGACTGAAAAAAGATACTGCGCCGCCACCACCACACGCTCTGGATGAGGGGTACCGGGGTACAGAAGATGCGCGAATCATGACGGTTCAACAAGCCAAAAGTATGCATGATGGTGCAACCATCTCCCTGCGCGGGAATCTGATTGATGGTCAAGGTGGAGATAAATTTGTTTTTCGTGACAAAACCGGCAGTATTTATACACTGATTCCACTTTCTGTCTTTGACGGTCGCACGGTAAAACCCGATCAAATGATCAGTATTAACGGCAGTCTTGACACCAAAACGCAACCTCCTGTGGTTCGCGTTAACAGAATACAAAAGTAACATTACTACTGCTCTGCAAATTTCCCGACGCAGAGTAACCCATGCTGGAAGCGTGGTATGGCATACCAGAAGAACTATCCTAAGGTCTGCTTATCGCTCACAGCGGACCTTCAATCCAGTAAGTATGTCCGCTTCGTGCTGTGAATCCAGCGATTATTGCAAGAATCGAAATACGCTAACCAACTGGGATCGGGGGACGTCGGCAATCGAAGCTGCAGGCAGGTAGCTCCTGCAGCCAGTATTGTTAACATTTTAACAGCAGCACTCTGCTTCTTTTTCACTACATTCTTCACAAATTCTGCAAGAGCAGAAGTCCTCAAGGTTATTGCACTGGCTACATTTTTTGCAGGTACAGTCCGACTCTTTCTCGTCACAGTTCTCACAAGTTCCACAAGTACATGCACTCATCATGTGTGCACACTTATCACAAATTTTACCCATAGCTTCTCTCAACCGTTAAATAAACAATCTCAACATAACACGTGATTATTTTATCATTTCTATATGGTCAACTAAAACTGGCCACTGCGCTCATTTTTCGGAAGTGCCTGGACTAATCGGTGGAAATAAAAAGGAAAAAAATAAGCCCTGGCTGCCTCTGGCAGCCAGGTATGTTGTTATGGATGGAAAGCACAACAGTCACTCGTTCGTGCAGTCTGCTAATGTTGGCAGTGCCTTCGTAGCGTTTGTCAGGTCAACGCTGAAGGTCCCTGCTTTGCGGTCATTGACGTAGACTTCGAACTGCCTGGCCTTACGGATATCCATGATAAAGCTGAACCAGGCATTATCCCCGTTACGCCAGCCAAGGGTTGAGGGAATGGCATATTGCTTATGGTCCATCACCACTGTGATGTCGGTACTGTCATCATGCGAGCTGATCGTTTTATCTCCTGCGAGGGTCAGAAAAACCGAGTGCTGGTAAATACCGTTCTGGTCCGGATTTTCCGTGCAGTTGATGGTGAACATCTTTCCGCTGCTATTCGTCACACTGTATTCCGCATTGCCCTGACCGTACCCCTGTTGCCAGAGTCCCGGGACCGCAGAGGCATTAAAGCTCATGAGCAATACACCAGCCAGCACAAACCGGCTTATTGAACGTATTTTCATTTCTGTCTCCTTTGTCTTTGTATTTATTCCCGGTTATCAGGATTTGAGGGGATCAGCAGCCGCCCCATCAGTTTGCCGTCATGGGAATATTCAAGGAAACGCTCCCGGGTGCGCGGGTCAGTTTTCTCGTGGTATTGCAGGCTGATGTTGTCGGCAATACACAGCGCATTCATCAGCGGCTGAACGGTTTTTTCCTCCATATCTACGAGGTAGTAGTAACTGCCTCCCTCGCAGCCATCGGGCGACTGGCGGGTACGTAAGACCTGCAGGGTGAGACCTGATGAGAAGCCAACCTGGGACCATTCTTCGCTGACATCATCCTGGTGGCTGACCACATCACTGAAGTGCGGAGGTGTGAGGTCCTTGAATTTGCTGATGGCCTTCAGGTCATCACTCCTGTCATCGCAGGCGCTCAGAAACAGAGTGGCGGCAACCAGCCCCAGCAGAGGTAGTGTTTTACGTTTCATTATTTTTTCCCTGAAATCAGACGTACCACTTTGGCAAATACATAAATGCCGACGAAAATACCCACCGGCACGCCGACGAACGGTGTCAGCGCGACACTGGCAGCACCGGCTGCGCCACCTCCCGTCAGCAGTGCGGCAACAGTGGCAAGGGTCAGGGCCGCGAGACTGTCGGACACCCCGGTTTTATTCAGAATGATGACGATGACAACAATGGCGATAATGGCAATAACGGGCATAGGGCTCCTCCCTGTTGCCGGGTTGATAACAACGCTTGCGCTATTCTGGTGAGCTGTTGGCCGGAACAAACGTAAGCAGTGACTGCTGGATAAAGCGAAAATGGGGTAAGGACTGAATAAAGCCCGGGTCTTCAACAAGACGACACAGACTGTCGTTACGCCGGAAAGTCTCCTGCAGGGGCTGAACCAGATGGATTTCATCCAGGGAGAATACGGCGATATGTCCGTCGTGCTCTGCCACCAGATACCAGGCCTGCTGGTGGATGAGTAACCGACAGGGAGCCAGCCGCTCACAGCGCTGCTCCTCGGCAATCAGCGTTACCCGCCTGCGCCCCGTAATGGCCTGAATCAGTCGCCAGAAAGACAATGCGCCTGATGGCGAAGGAACAGGACTGGCGGGTGCTATAACGCAGGGAGACTCATCGCACATCAGCAGTGCGTTCACCAGGCGGCGGTCAAAGCCAGGAAAAAGACCGGCCATCCCGCTGCGGTGGGCAAAGATAAGCACGTCGGGCACCATCTGCGTCTCACTGCCCGCAGTACGTAA
>NZ_JAOWHW010000143.1:0-16517 GCF_030332425.1 Citrobacter sp. Cpo142 | reverse complement strand
AGACGGCTGATTATCAGTGACAGTCTGACAGCCAGCCGGTCATGGCGGCGTTCTGCCTGTGTCATGAGACGTTCTCCGTGAAAGTTAACTGACTGAAAATGATGTGATTACTTTAAATAAGGGGGCGGACAGGGTATGGACACCGCAGAAACTATTTTTCATTTCTGCAAAAGCCAGAGACGGCGGGGGTTACAGGCCATCCCTCGGTGAGTGAGGACCGCCAGCACGGTGCAATGCGGACAGGTGGTGTCCGACATTAACAATGCGGCAACATAAAGCGGTTACTGCAGTTGCGTGAGCATCGCTTCCGCCATCACCCACAGTGCACGGTTGAGCTTCACGTCCCCGTCAATGCCACGCACAACACGGGTATGTGACCGTCCCCCTTTGGCATTACGACCACTGAGCCCGCCCTTAATCAGGTTCTCCTGAATACGCTGGTATGTGGTCCACAGGTCGTTACTCTCATCCTGCCAGCGGCGCGGGGAGAGTATTTGCGACTCAGTCACCGGCTGGTGGTCCTCACCAAAGCGATATGTAAGGGCAGCCTTTGCCAGTGCCTGCTGCGCCGGTGATGGCAACAGCAACGACTGCATGGCATCCCGTTTCTCCTCCACCCGGTCAAAAATCCCCAGTACCTCATACGCCCCTTCTATTGCCTGACTTACCACGTCCCCCTTGTGCGGCACCCGCACCTCCCCAAACGACTCACCGCAGACAAGACCGTTTTGGCACACAGCCCTGAACAGGCCAGGCAACATCTGGTAAGAGCTGGTGCCATCATGGGAGTTAAGCAGAATGATTTCCGGGACCTGTTTACCGGTGATCTGTCCCTCCCGACGCAGACGCAACATGTGCTTTGTGTGCTCACGACGCGCCGGGTCACGCACACGGGTTTGACAGGCAAAGAACGGCTGGAAGCCTTCCCGCTGCAGGCTGTCGAGCAGGGAGATGGTGGGGATATTGGCATATCGTTCACTGCGGGAGGTATGCTTTTCTTCACCGAACACGCTGGGGGTATGCTGCATCAGTTCTTCATGGGTAAGGGGGCGGTCGCGGCGTATCAGATTAATGCGACCAAAACGGCTGGCTAATTTCATGGGGTTTACCTTTATGGATGACATAAGCGAAAACGCCCTGCTCGTAAGAGCAGGGCGTCAGGGAAAATAGTGATGTGGCGAAGATAAGGATTTTATGCTTTCTGTAGTGGCACAAATTTACTGTGCCATATATGGACGTCCCGCGTTTTGCAAGCCCTGAGTTGATACGGTTTGCTGCAATATATCCGGCGTCGTTAGTGGGTCTGATGACCCGCGCCATGATGTCATCCGCACCCTGTTTCCTAATCACTACATCGGTATGTTACTACCTCGGCACAGTTCAGGCTGTTACAGGGTTGGTTTACCGTTCTCTCATCAGTATCTGCAAACTCAGGAGGAATTGTCTCTCCGGATACAACAATGCTTAGCTCATAGCGAAAGCCCTGTTGATATTAAAACTTGTTGATTCGGTCAGTAAGCGCCAGACGATGCGAGTCAGTTTATTGGCAAGCGCGACCGTGGCTTTCATTTTTCCCCTTCGATCGGTGAGGTGCTTCAGCCATATACCCAATGCATCATCGCCCAGTGCATAACCGAGCGGGCACCATGAATAATTAAGGTTCTGAGGCCACGATTCCCATTTTTGGTCATGGATGACAGGCTGCTTTTCCCACCTGAACTACGTTGTCTGGGAACCAGACCACATCAGGTGGATAGTTGTCGCCCGTTAGAAAACTGCTCCGCATTCACTTCACTCAGAAAAGCTGCCGCAATAAGTGGGCCAATCCCCGGTATTGTCATCAGTACTTTATATTTGGGTTGTTGCTGGCGCAGAGCGGCACCGACGCTGTGTATCCGTGACCCGCATAAAGATGAAAAAATGGCCGCAATCCATAAAGCGCTGGACGAATGCAGCGCAGAGCACCCGGTCTTTTATGAGGATGAGGTGGATATCCATCTCAATCCAAAAATCGGCGCGGACTGGCAGCTACGCGGGCATCAAAAACGCATAGTAACCCCGGGGCAGAATGAGAAATATTATCTGGCCGGGGCGCTGCACAGCGGTACAGGAAAAGTCAGCTATGTGGGCGGCAACAGCAAAAGTTCATCTTTATTTATCAGTCTGTTAAAACATCTGAAAGCGACATACCGGCGAGCGAAAACAATCACGCTCATCGTGGATAACTACATCATCCATAAAAGCCGTAAAACTCAGGGCTGGCTGAAAGCAAACCCGAAGTTCGGGTGATTTACCAGCCAGTTTACTCGCCGTGGGTGAACCACGTAGAGCGGTTGTGGCAGGCGCTGCACGACACGATAACCCGCAATCATCAGTGCCGTTCAATGTGACAGTTGTTGAAAAAGGTCCATCATTATATGGAAACCGTCAGCCCATTCCCGGGGGGACAACATGGGGTGTCAAAAGTGTAGCGGTATTAAGCGCAGCTATTTAGTTCACGGTATTCTTGCCTGTAGCAGCCTCTATCCGTGACGATTCAGCATCATTGGCGTATGCACGTCGAAATTCTCTGATGTACTCATTAAGTTTGCGGACCTTTAGCCCGTTCAACCGCAGAGCTCTGAGTTTTTTCGTCCATAAATTTACTTACATCCGTTGTCGGAATGAACATATCAAAAACAGGTAATTACATAATTTTAATTACAATCCTCCAAATCCCGCTGGGCGTTATCGTGGTGATTCAGAGATGCCGCAAGGGCATCTCTGGCGGACATGATAATTAGTGCTGATGTTCCATCTCAGGCGATCCTCCTGCCGCCATTCCGTTCACTTCTTCGACAAAATGTATGTAGTGAACGTAGTCATTCACATATCCACGTCCCTGTTTAACCGATTGATTCACTTGTTGCTTACTTTGTTCAGCTTTAGCAAATTTTTCCCGGAGAGCATGCTCAACATTGGCAGTCACCTTCGCCACCAGGCTATCAACATTGCCGGCGTTGAGTGCGGCATCTGCCTCTTGTACAACCACGGGAATATGGCCTGCCGGTTTTACACCGGTAAAGGGCGCGCCTTCCGCCTCACGGTGAACACGTACCAGAGTGGTGAAGAGCTGCTGATCGGCCTTCTCCTGAGCGGCCTGACTGCCACCTTGTTTGCTTATTGCCTCGTCAAACGCCTTCCTGACGGTATCTTCACGGTTTTCTGGCACCCATTTTAATAACGGGGTAACATCATGCGCCTGGAGCGCGCTTTTAGCCTCGGTAATCACCGGTCCATCCATGCCGTCGCAGTGGGCGAACGCCGTTGTGCTTATCGTCATTCCCGCAAGGATCACGATGCTCGCGCACAGGGTAGTTCTGATGTTTTTCTGCTTTTTCACAATAATGCTCCCGGGTCTTTTTCGACCTGTTCATCTGCTTTTTGGGGATGTTAATCGACGTAGGATTTCAGACCCTCTGCCGATTTGACATCAGAGTACTGGCGTGAAATCAGGGCGTCGTTCGAATTGGTAAAGTCGAACCTACAAAGCGCAAAGTCGAACGTTCCGCTAACAAGAGGCAGAGCGGAACCCGTTCTTTATGTCTCGTTTTGAATGATTGGTGGCGGTAATACATGCTGATTGAGCTATCCGTTTTTCTTCTGGCAGCAGGAATAATGCAGGCTGTATTGCTTTCTGTTTTTCTACTTTTGCCGTCCAACATTGTACAAACCAGCAACCGGCTATTGGTGGTCGTCCTGCTGACCGTCGCCGCCGGTTTTGGCGAGCTTTTACTTTACGGAAGCGGTGTAAGTTTTTCACACCCAAACTACGCTTATATCGGTACGCTCATCTCTCTGCTTCAGCCGCCAGCTATCTATCTGTATACCCGATCGCTGATGTATTGCCGTTTTCAAATTCGGCTCATTCATGCCGTACACTTAATCCCGTTCGCGGCTGGCCTGATTGTGTTTTTCACACTATATGTTCCGCTACCTGAGTCGGAAAAAATAACAATATTACAACAACAGGATTTACCAGGAATGCCGGAACCTCTGCCCCTTGCGTTGGTCTATCACGGGGTATTTCTCGGTTGGTTGGGCTATTCGCTCGGCCGCTTGCAGTCATTTAATTCGGATATCCAGCGTCTTTATTCTGATATCGCCCGCCAGCAAATACTCTGGCTCCGCTTCCTGCTGTCGGGTTACGCGGGGCTGTGGATCGTCAGTATCATTTGCTGCCTGTTTTTCTATCTGTTCAGGCTAACCGATCAAACCACCTGGATACTGCCTGTTGTCAGTATGGCGGGGTTTGCGTTCATTAATACATTGCTGATCTGCGCACTGCGACAGCCCGCTGCGTTTATGGGGCTAACGCAGGAAGATGAAACCCTGCTGGTGGATATTCAGCCGGTTAAAACACTGTTGTTACCGGAGTCAAAACAGGTAGATAACGTGGTGGATTTTATGCGTCGGAATCAGCCGTTTCTGGATTCCACCCTCTCCTTAAGCCAGCTTGCGCGCCAGATAAAACTTTCACCGCACGATCTCTCCGCCATTATCAACAATGGATTTCAGCAGAACTTTTTTACCTTTATCAGCGAGTACCGCATAGAGTATGCCAAAAAGTTACTGGCCACGCCGGGAGATAAGCGGACCATTCTTGATATTATGTATGCTTCGGGTTTTAATTCTAAATCGGTATTTAATACTGCATTTAAGAAGCAAACAGGTGTGACACCCACAGAATATCGTCGGCAACATTGTCTACAAACAGTACTCCGATGACCTATTTTTTAATGCCTGGATACGCTTGGATAAAGAAGCATGGGTCGGACTTTCCACCAACAAAGGACAGTCAGTTGTTCAGGTTGAGATCCGCCAGCCCTGCCCCAGACGGGCCAGCGGCGTGCTGTCAGCGTTTTTTCACACCGTAGCGCTGCAGGTGGGTGTTCAGGTCATGACCAGCACCGGGCTCAAAGTTCCATGCCCGCCAGATGAGCTGGCCGTCCGCATCGCGAATGACCAGCCGGAAGTGGGTGTGCTGGTCATCCTCAATGCCAACGTTGATATACAGGGCGGCAGTGGCCTCAGCCTGTCTGCGGGTGAAGGTGCCTGCCGGAAGTGTCCCGTCAATCGGCAGACCTTGCGTGATATCCGTCACCCGCCTGTAATAGCCCCGCTTCAGAAGCCCTGTGGCTTTCCGTGCCCGCAGGACATCCGTGGGGGTGATAAGTGAAGACCGCACCGTGAAACGGAAGCTGCTCTGGCCTGTACGTACTAGGTCATATTTTTCAACAACATCATTCAGGGCATCCGCCAGCGGTATACCGGCCTCAATGTGCTCCTGAATCACGCCATCGCTGCCAAACGGCGTGTCGTTAAGAGTCAGTCCGTAGTGCTGGCTGAGCAGATATCCCAGCAGGAGGCGCCAGATTTCGACGGGGGACAGATGTGACAATGCCGCCCATGATAGTGAATCGGGTGATGTTTTCATATCGGTTATTCCGTAATGCTGAAGGGATGTAAGTGGTGGGGTATTACTGCATGGCTCAGGCCATTACAGCAGACACTACGGAACAGGCCCGGCAGCATCTGGTAGCTGCTGGAGCCGTCATGCGAGTTGAGCTGAATAATTTCCGGAACCTGCTGACCAGTGATTTGCCCGGCACGGCGCAGGCGCAGCATATGTTTCGTGTGCTCCCGGCGGCTCTGGTCACGGACGCGTGTCTGGTAGGCAAAGAACGGCTGAAAACCTTCACGTTGCAGGTTTTCCAGCAAAGTGATGGTGGGAATGCAGGTGTAACGCTCACTGCGGGATGCGTGCTTGTCTTCGCTGAATACGCTGGGCACCACGCGAAACAGCTCCTCACGGGTTAACGGACGGTCACGACGGATAAGATTTGCGGCGCTAAAGCGCGAAGCCAGACGGGTCATAAGCAGACTCCTCATAACGGGAAAACAAATAAAGAAATCCCCGTCGCATCGGCGACAGGGATAGGGAAATAACAGGGATGGGTTAAATACTCAGAAGAAGAAATCCCAGACGGCACGGGCCACTGACACCACGGTGGTGCGCATGGCCTGAATGACGGCCCGCACCGGGGCGGGTATCAGGGGAAAGGCACTGATGCTATCGAGTACAGCACCGATGGTTTCACCAAAATCGCTACGAGCCTGCTCCCGGACTACCGTCGTGCGAAAGGAAGACTGTAGTTGCGACACCACCGGGCTGGTAGCTTCGCGTGGCAGACACTTAATCATCCGCTCGGCCATCACCCGCAGTCCCCACTGCAGACGGACAGGCACCGCACATACTGGATGCACAGGCTGGAACAGCTCATGCAGCAGAAAGATTTTGCGGCTGATATTCTGCTTCTGCGCCGTAGACAATGGTCCCCCACCGCTGGTGGGTTCGGCCTTGTCCGACTGGCTGATAACAAACAGCACTTTATGCCGGTATACCTCACCAATCACCTGATGATAAAAGTGTTCATCCACTGCCAGCGCCCGGTCATCGGCCTTAATCAGCCACAGCACCAGGTCGAGGCGAGAAAGCTGTTCTCGGTACAGCGCAGCATACTCGGTATCGCGAACGCCACTTTCGCCTACACCGGGTAAATCCACGACGGTCATATAGCGCTCGCCAACCTGCAGGCGAAATCGCAAAGGTTCACGGGTGCAGGCAGCCACATCGCTGACCGGTGATATATCTCCAGCAAACAGGGCATTGCACAGACTACTCTTCCCCACCCCAGTTTTACCCATAATGCCGATCACTGGCTCGTAGCGGGTTAACTGATTTATCTGCTGCAATATACGTTCAGACACCCATTGCGGTAGGCCGGAAAGAGTATGGTTTAGTGACTGTAAACCTCGTGGGTTATTCATGATTACTCCTGCAATAAATAAAACTAAAAGCGGCAGGACTGTGAGGTTCTGCCGTTATGCTGGTATGTTCTTGAAAATAATATATATCGGAGATCTTTTTAATCTTTGTTCTTTTCCTTTATTCTTTTATAAGCATCATCAATGAGGCTTTTTAGTATGGCATTTGGCTCAACACCTGATAACTGCTGTATAGTCAGAAGTTTCTTTCTGGATTGTGCCGTAAGCTTTATCCCCGTCGTATCTTTTTTTACTTTCTGACGATGTCGTCTTTGCACCCAGGCATTACGTGCATAGTCCAGGAAAACTTTTCTGCAATCATCGGACGTAGTGGGGTTTAATAGCTTCTTTAATGAAGAAGGCTCTTCCGGGTTAGCCCGCACCTTACGGGCATTTTCTTTTTGTTTACTAAACTGTTGATTTGTCCAGCCGGCCCAGTTGTCAAACGTTGCCAGCAAAAAATCTTTTTGCTGTTTTGAAGATGACGGAAGTAGATCACATCCAATATGGTTTTTTCGCATATAGTCCCACAACCAGAAAATATTATCTTCTTCGCTTAAGTCAATCCATTTAAATGGCCGGGGGAAAAGACTAAAATGTCTTGACCACGCATTATAGGCGTTTTCTATTAGCGTGATTTTGTCTGCTATGTTCCCATCCAAGTTATCAACAAAAACCATACTTGAAAAAACATAGTTATCGATGGAATCACCAAATGGAGCGATATACTTAAATTTAATACCATTAGCTATTTCATAAAGATTATCTAAACAGTGCCCCTTGCGGGCGTCTTGATCTTTATGTTCGGAATTACTTCCAAGAAAAAATGGATTCGCATTACAAACCAGCCAAAACAAAGAGTAACAAGCAGCCCTATCTTCAGCCTTCATCCAGTTGAAATACTTCCCAGAAACAATTCTACTGGAAGCATATTCTTTCATTTCTCTGATAACATTTTTCCGATTAGCATTGAGAAACATATCATTGGATATAATTTCATTTATTAAAAATGTATATTGTGATGCCGAATGGTATCGGTTAACGGCATCCCAGTTTACTGGTACACCGTGATTCGCTCTAAGCCATTCGAGCTGTAGTCTGTACATCCTGCAACGACCATAATCCATCAATGCCATTCCCTTTCCCCTATCTCTGAAACCACCAACGAAGTGTATAAAAAATATACTTTAGATAGTAATTAATCCACAACAAAAATAATAAAAAAACGATAATACATCAGTAATATTTTAGTAATCAAAATTATGTTATTTTTTCCAGCAAAGCCTATAAAACTGGGTGTGCATCAACAGATTTCCAACCACTAAGTTCTAGAATCGGGGCCGGATGTGATTTTTTTACATCAATGGATATTAGTATAAGGAGCAAGTACACCATCCATGCCCTCCTCCTTCTGACCAGTCAAACTTACACCGTCCCTTAGAGAGGATCACACAGGCTACAGCGCCCACTTTTCGGAACAGTATTCGAAAGAGCTATCACTACTCTCAGAACGAAGATGGCACCTCTTTTATCTCATGCCGAAAATCATTTAGGTTAATTAGTTTAATTAATATTCCTTCCACCTCTTACCACCAAACCATCTGACAAAAAATACAACACATCCCTTTCCTCTGAACCATAACCTCAGAGGAAGTAACATGAACGATAACTACCCATACATTGCCAAATATAAAATGGACTGGTTTTTACATAGTCTGATAAATCACCACCTGAACAGTGTTATTGAACGTTATTCAAAGGTGATCGGTATCCGGCTGGACTTTTCGTACAACCAGAACTCAGAACGTTACCAAAAGGAGTACAGTTGTCTTCAGGAGGATCTTCGAAAGCTATTTAGGCAAGTTGAACAGGAACATGGTGTAGCTGGATTTTTCTGGGTGATTGAATATGGTGAGGACAGTAGATTTCATTCTCACTCGGTTGTGTATCTGGATGGGCAAAAAATACGTAAAGCATTTCCGATAGCAGAACGCATAGGTGCTTTTTGGAAGGAAATAACTCAAGGGGAAGGTAAATATCATCGATGTGAATACAAGGAGAGTTATAAAGCTGACATCAACAAAACTATTAACCATCGGGATACCGATTATATCCATGGCTTGAGATATATCATCAGCTACCTTGCCAAGCAGGAACAAAAGAATGGCATGAATATTTACGCCTGTAATGAGGTACCGCCACCAAGCGGGTTAGGCCGCCCAAGAAACGTGTAAACGAAGTATTCAATGCAGGAGATTATCACCCCTGCATATTTTTACAACAGAAACCATTGATGTGGAGGAGCTGGCAGTAAATCAGTTTACTAACAGCTCCGGTTATTAATCCTTAACCGGAACACATCACTATGTATACAAAACCCACTCTGCTTGAAGACCAATTCATTGATATGAAATTCATTACCCAGCTCACTGGTCTGAGCGATAAATGGTTTTACAAACTAATACAGGATGGCTTATTCCCGAAGCCGATCAAGCTGGGCAGAACTTCCCGTTGGTTAAAAAGCGATCTGGAAGAATGGTTGTATTGTCGTATTTATGAGTCCCGAGCATAAATTAAAACCAGCATTCCATATTCAATAGAACCAACATCAATTTTTATATCATGCAGATAACATTATCGAGAAATATGACGAATAGCTGTCCGAGGCAGAATATAGGATTCTGCCATTACCTTAACCAAGTAGGGCTTTGGCTGATCATCAGCATCGTCCGTATCAGTTTTAGTGATACGGACTACATTTATCGATTACGCTGTTGAATCGGGCTAAAGAACATATCCCATAGATGTTCTGCCATGCCTTCGTTAGTCAGCAACGAATCCCTTGAATTACTGTAACCCAGTCCCATCAAGGTGCGGAACCCAAGCGTCTGCCCATTATCCGCAACACTAAGACTTTCATTGCAACTATTGCGAGTCACACCGCTTTGACTGTAGCAGATATCCCCGAATCCCATATTACGACTGCCACACCAGACTCCGCACTGACCAACCTTGCCACCGTTGATATACACGGCACATGTGAAGGAATCGTTATCAGGTCGGTGGAAATCAACGTCTAGCCCTGCATGGCGCTTTTTGAGTTCGTCCAGCGAGTTAGCAAAGTAACGAGCGACATACTCAAAACCCTCGCGACGGGCACGATCTTTATCAAGGTCAGTAAAACTCTTTGGCAGAGAAAGATTGCTCGAACGCGGTGTAAAGACGGTATCCGTTGCCTGAAGCATCGGATTAGCCGGAGCTGGGGCGTGCACAATCTGCTGCGGCTTTTTCGCTTCCAAATTGGCAATGGCTCGGGAGACAGCATCGGCGACCTGAACGTAACCCTCATCGTGACTGGCAAACCTGCTTATGGCTTTACCGTCGATTGTCGCTGCCATGATGCTGCCGAATGGCAACTGATGCCAGGCACACTCTCTTAAAATCACCGGAATGACCACCGCCTCACCTTTTTTATGCCGCTCCAGTGCGTTGGTCATCTCTATCTGATAACAATAGTCAGAAGCGATGAAATCACTGCTAATTAGCAACAGGATAATATCTGCTTGCGAAAAATAGTGGTCGATCTGATGTTCAAACTCTTGCCCAGGAACGATTCGGCGATCGTGCCATGTGGTGATTTTCCCCATTCGCTTCAGCGGGGACAGATGTTTCTCTAGCTCATTGCGTTGTGCTTCATCCGCATGAGAGTAGGAAAAAACGAGAGTAGTCATAAGGGTGAAATGCTCCTGAACCGTTACTGTATTTAGGGCTATTCTGTGCCCACTGTATAAAAAAATCACGCTATTGACTGTAATTAATAGATGCTTGATCTCTTTAAAGTTGTTACATCAGCTTATTCATAGCCACCGTATGCCATCCGGCTCACTTCGTCAGCCAAAATAGTGTGATATTCTTTCCAGAATTCCTGTTGTATCCACGACATAAGGCGATGATTGATGGAGCAGTCTCTCAATTTTGAAATGTTGCGTAGCCAGTGGCCGGAACTGGCGGAACTCGCGTGTATGGCGGAACGCTATGTTCACTCCGATCCGGAAAGCTGTCTGGTCAAGCTGCGCAACTACACCGAATTGATGGTACGTTGGTTATACCGTCAGGAACGACTGCCCGAAGGCATCAAAGCAAATCTGTATGATTTAATGAACGCAGATGTGTTTACCAGCATGATGCCGGAAGCCATCATCATGAAAATGGATGCGCTACGTATCCACGGCAACCGTGCCGCGCACGGTGGTCGTATCAAAGCTAAAGATACCTTCTGGCTGCTCAAAGAAGCGTATTTGTTGGGAATTTGGCTATATGTCCGCTACGCCCACGGTAATGTTGATAACTGCCCCAAATTTACTCTTCCTCCATTAACGCAATCTTCAGGTCGAGCAGATGATAAACGTCTGGAAGATGCAATCAGGGCTCAAGATGAAAGCCGTGAGCGAGAACTGGCGTTACAACGCGCACTACAGCAAGAGCAGGAAAAGGCCGAACACCTCACCCAGCGCCTGAATGAAGCCAGAGCTCGCAACCAGCATGTTGCCGACATCCTCTCTATTGATGAAGCGGAAACCCGCCGCCGCCTGATTGACTCCCGCCTGCTTGCTGCTGACTGGAATGTAGGTGAAGAACTTAAGAATACCGATCAGGTTACGCAGGAACACCCGGTTAAAGAACAACCTACTGCAACCGGCGACGGTTATGCGGATTACGTCTTGTGGGATGAGGCGCATAAACCGCTTGCGGTAGTGGAGGCCAAAAAAACCAGCGTCAGTGCCGAGCAAGGACGAATTCAGGCCCGGCTGTATGCGGACTGGCTGGAGAAAGAATATGGTCAACGCCCGGTCATCTTCTACACCAACGGCTACGATATCTGGCTGTGGGACGATCATAAAACTCATGGCTATCCTCCGCGCCGGGTATTTGGCTTCTACAGCAAGGAAAGCTTGCAGTATCTTATTCAGCAGCGTGAAACCCGTCTGCCACTCAACAGCGTACCGCACGTTAAGGATAATGAAGGTAAGGCCGTTGCCGGACGTTTGTATCAACTTGAAACCATTGCCCGCGTCAGCGAACGGTTTACCAACAAGTACCGGCAATCGTTGATTGTTCAGGCTACTGGTACAGGCAAAACCCGCGTAGCGATTGCACTAAGCAAACTGATGATTGATGCCCGCTGGGTAAAACGCGTCTTGTTTCTTTGTGACCGCAAAGAGCTACGTAAACAGGCGGCAAATGCCTTTAATCAATTCACCAATGAGCCGTTGTATGTGGTTGGAAAATCCAAAAAAGCAGACAGGCAGAACGCCAGGATCTACATTGCCACCTATCCCGGCATGATGAAAATCATGGATCATTTTGATGTTGGTTATTTCGATCTGATCATTGCCGACGAATCCCATCGTTCTATCTACAACGTATACGGCGATCTGTTTAAGTATTTTGATGCCCTCCAGATTGGCCTAACGGCCACGCCAATCGACATGGTGAGCAAAACCACTTTCGGCCTGTTTGGTTGTGAAGGACGTATACCTACCGCCAACTACAGCCTGGAAGATGCCATCGCCGATAACAATCTGGTTCCCTATGAAGTTGTCACACACACCACTGAATTCCTGCGCGAAGGCATCAAACGGGAGAAATTAAGCGACGCACAAATCCGTGAGCTGGAAGAACAGGGTATCGATCCCAATACGCTGGAATTTGATGGCAAGGCGCTGGATGAGGCAATTTACAACAAAGACACCAACCGCTATATCCTGCGTAACCTGATGGAAAATGGCCTGAAAGATCGGGACGGCCAACTCCCCGGTAAAACCATCATTTTTGCCCGTAACCACAAACACGCGCTGTTGCTAAATGAGTTGTTCGACGACATGTACCCGCAGTTTGCCGGACGCTTCTGCCAGGTCATCGACAACTACGATCCCCGCGCCGAGCAACTGATTGACGATTTTAAAGGGCTGGATGAAAGCACCAACAAAGAGCTGACCATCGCTATCTCTGTAGATATGCTCGACACTGGTATTGATGTCCCGGAGATTGTGAATCTGGTCTTTGCCAAACCAGTCAAATCGAAAGTGAAGTTCTGGCAGATGATTGGCCGTGGCACGCGCCTCTGTTCGGGACTCTACGGCTACGATGAAAACGGCAAACCGCTGGATAAACAGAAATTCCGCATCTTCGATCACTGGGGCAACTTTGAGTATCACGAGCTGCATACCGAAGAGGCCGAAGTCACAGCGACAAAATCGCTGGCGCAAAAACGCTTCGAAGCGTGGGTTATGCTGGGGGCCGCTGCGCAGCGTAAGTTCGACAAACAGGCGGTGGATTTAGTCGCTCACCAGCTCCGCGAGCAAATCAACGCGCTGGATGAAAAGTCGATTGCTGTGCAGGAAAAGTGGCAGCAAAAAGCGCAGTACAGCGATGAAAAAGTGCTGCGCCAGCTTTCCCCGAAAACACAGCAGGATCTGCTATCTGTCCTGGCCCCTCTGATGCAGTGGCTGGACGTTCGCGGGCAAAGCGATGCCATGCGCTTTGATATGGATATTCTGGCGGCGCAAACTGCCCGTTATACCAACCCGGAAGAACTGGATGTGCTCTGGCCGGTCATCATCGAGAAAGTGGAACGTCTGCCGCCGCATCTGACTCAGGTGCAGCAACAGGGACAACGGATTAATCAACTTCGTGATTTAGGCTGGTGGAAGCAAGCCAGCCTGGAAGAGCTGGAGGATATCCGCATTCATCTGCGCGGTATAATGCACCTGATGGAGAAAGATGCGACGCCAAAATTTGGTTCGATACAGGTGGATATTACCGAAGATGCGAACCTGATCCAGACGGAGACCCGCAAAACCAACATCCGCTCAATTGATTTCAAACTGTATCGTCAGCAGGTTCAGGGAGCGCTGGAGCCGCTGTTCCAGCAAAATCCGGTGCTGAAGAAAATCCGCAACGGCGAGCCGGTGACGCAAAGCGAGCTGGATGAACTGG
Organism: Citrobacter sp. Cpo142; assembly: GCF_030332425.1. NCBI lineage: Bacteria > Pseudomonadati > Pseudomonadota > Gammaproteobacteria > Enterobacterales > Enterobacteriaceae > Citrobacter > Citrobacter sp. Cpo142. The sequence continues at coordinate 2,651 of NZ_JAOWHW010000143.1, read as the reverse complement.
CTAAGCTGGTGCTTATCCAGAACCCTAACGTTGATATCCGGGCGCTGAAAGAGTTCTACCCGCAAGCGACCGCCAGCCTGGATAAACTTTTGCGTACCATTATCGGGATGGACAGCGATGCGGTTGAAGTGCGCTTTGCCCAGTTCGCCGCTGACAACAGCCTGACCAGCCAACAACTGCGCTTCCTGTCATTGCTGAAAAACCACATTCGCGATTACGGCACCATTGAAATGCGGCAGCTCTTTGAACAGCCTTTTACGCATATCCACAACGAAGGCGTTACCGGTGTGTTCCCTGATATAGAGCAGATCGCCCGCTTGCAAAAGATAGTCGAAGAGCTGGGTGTTGTGACCGACGCAGCGACGGTATAATACACGCATGACAAGCCCCGGCAGCGGGGCTTTTGTATTTAAAACAGGATATAAACGCTAACAATGATCACCGGTGACTTAAAAAGTAAAATCGACGGACTATGGGAAGATTTCTGGGTGGGTGGTATCACCAACCCGCTGACCGTAATCGAACAGATCACCTATCTAATGTATTCCCGGATGCTGGATACTCAGGAACAACGTGACGAGAAGCGTAAACAAATCGCGGGTATTGATTTTAAACCGCGTTTTACGCCAGAACAGCAGGAGTTCCGTTTCAGTCACTATAGCAATCTTGGCTCGGATGAGATGATGGAAGTGGTGCGCGATGGCGTATTCCAGCATTTTCGTCAGCTCGGCCAGGCCGATGCGTCGAAGGTAACGCTGCTGGGCAACTTTATGAAAGATGCCCGTCTGGAGATTGTTAAGCCGTCATTGCTAACCAAAGCGGTTGAGGTGATCAAAAACCTGCCATTGGATCGCGGCGATACCAAAGGCGACCTTTACGAATACCTGTTAAGCAAGCTGACCACTGCCGGGATCAACGGTCAGTTCCGCACACCGCGCCACATTATCCGCACGATGGTTGAAATGATGGAGCCGAATCCCGCCCGCGACGAGACGATTTGCGATCCGGCCTGTGGCACCGGTGGCTTTCTGGCGACCAGCTATGAATATCTGCTGGAGAAGTACAGCTCGCTGGAATCCATTCATACTGAGATTGGCACCAACGAGCGTGGCGAGCTGGAAGAACAAAAAATCTTTACCGGCGATCTGCTGACGCCATGGCGTAACCATGTGGATAACAATATGTTCCACGGTTACGATTTTGATACCACCATGCTGCGTATCGCTGCCATGAACCTGATTATGCACGGCGTGGAAGCGCCTGATATTCACTATCAGGACACAATGAGCCAGAGTTTCAGCACTAACTTCCCGCAGGCCAGTAAAAACGCCTTCAACCTGATTCTGGCGAACCCGCCGTTTACCGGTTCACTGGATGAGGAAGATATCGACTCCACGCTGTCGGCAATGGTGAAAACCAAGAAAACCGAGCTGCTGTTCCTGGCACGTATTCTGCAAATGCTGAAAGTTGGCGGACGCAGTGCCACTATCGTGCCGCAGGGCGTGCTGTTTGGCTCCAGTAAGGCGCACCAGTCACTGCGTAAAACGCTGGTGGAAGATAACCAACTGGAAGCGGTGATCAATCTGCCTTCCGGCGTATTTAAACCTTACGCTGGCGTGGCGACGGCGATCCTGATCTTCACCAAAGGCGGTCAGACGGATGAGGTCTGGTTCTACGATCTACAAAATGACGGCTACAGCCTGGATGACAAGCGCAACCCGATAAAAGACAACGATCTGCCGCATCTACTGGCAAGCTGGAAGCATTACCGTACTTTACGCGGGCTACCGGTTGATAACTTTATGGGCGAGAAATTAGCCTCGTTGCTGAAACAGCAGTACCCAGAAGGGATTGATGCTGACGTTGATTTTAAAGATCGCACTCAGGCGGCGTTTGTTGTACCAAAAGAAGATATTGCTGCGCAGAAATACGACCTCTCTATTAATCGTTATAAAGAAGTGGTGTATCAGGCGGAAGAGTATGAAGATCCGAAGGTGATACTGAAGCGATTAAAAGATCTGGAAAAAGAGATTCTGGCGGATCTGGATGAGCTGGAGGGGATGCTGTGAGTTGGCCGATGGTGAAGTTAGGGGATGTAGCACCTGCAATTCCAATTAAAAATGTTAATTTGGACGAAGATGAACTGGTTTGGCAGTTAAATCTTGATCAAGTTGAATCCAATACAGGAAAAATCATTGATAAAGTTAAACAACCTTTATCAAGTGCAGGCCCATCTACTCATTTTTTCAATAATGAACATGTTCTGTACTCAAAATTACGCCCTTATTTAAATAAAGTAGTTGTCCCGGATGAGTTGGGTATCGCAACTACTGAATTAGTGCCAATGAAGCCGGACCAGAAGAGATTAAATAAAAAATATTTATCCTACTACCTGCGTTCAAAGCCATTTGTCGAGTGGGTATCTACCCAAGTCTCTGGTGCAAAAATGCCTAGGGTTGTAATGAGTATTTTCTGGCAACATGAAATGCCTCTTCCTCCACTATATGAGCAAGAGAGAATCGTTGCTATTCTCGATAAATCCGATGGAGTATGCAAAAAACGTGAGCAAGCTAAGGAAGGTGCGAATAAGCAGGTCATTTCTTCCCAAGCTGACTCGCTGATTAAAATTTCGCGGATCTGGGCCGATTTTT